>CAZEKN010000103.1:0-7856 GCA_964512755.1 uncultured Desulfatibacillum sp.
CCGGCATGCTCCTGTACCGCGAGGAACTGGCGGCCTGGGAGCGGCGCGACGACATTCACATGCACATCACCGTGGATGCCACGACCGATCCCGGCTGGAAATACAACGTGGGCTTTGTGCCGGCCATCACCGAAAAGAAGGCGCCGCCGGCCGGAAACGATACCTATGCCATCGTCTGCGGCCCGCCGATCATGATCAAGTTCACCCAGCCCGTGCTCGACAAGCTGGGCTATCCCCACGACAAGATCATCATGTCGCTGGAGAACCGGATGAAATGCGGAATCGGGATGTGCGGCCGCTGCAACATCGGCAAGGAGTTCGTCTGCAAGGACGGGCCGGTGTTCACCTTGGAGCAGCTCAACCAAACCCCGCGTGAATATTGATCCGCAGCCTATCCCCGCGCGTCGCCCGATGATCCGGCCGGCCGGATTTCTTCGGCGAGGAACAGCGGGGGCTATTTTTCGTATTGACATATCCGCCGGCATCCATTAGGAATTAACATTCAAAAACGCGGATGCAGGCTGATCGCCTAACCATACATCAAAACACGTAAAGGAGGATAATTCATGCCGACAGTCGAATGGATGGGAAAAAGCTTCACGGTGGACGAGGACGGTTTCATTGATTCTTACTCCAACTGGGGGCCGGAATGGGTCCAGTGGGTGAAGCATCAGGAAGGCATCGAGGAACTCAACGACGAGCACAAGAAGCTCATCGAGGTTCTCCGCGATTACTACGAGAAGAACGGCATTGCCCCCATGGTACGGGTTCTCTCCAAGGTCACCGGTTTCAAGCTGAAGCACATTTACGAGCTGTTTCCGTCCGGACCGGGCAAGGGAGCTTGTAAAATGGCCGGCCTCCCCAAACCGACCGGTTGCGTCTGATGCTCACGACGTGACGCTCATGGCTGCAGAAAAAGCCCTGCCGATCCGGCAGGGCTTTTTGTTTGAAGGCCAGGCCGCCCCAGGGGAGAAAGAACGTCATGGTGCTGACCGTCAAAACCCGCGCTCAAACCGAATTAGTGGACATCACCGCTGAAGTCGGCCGCCTGGTGGCGGACAGCGGCGTGCGGAACGGACTGTGCCTGGTTTATGTACCGCACACCACCGCCGGGGTCACCATCAATGAAAACGCCGACCCCAGCGTGCGAAAAGATCTCCTGATGGTGCTCAATCAGATGGTGCCCTGGAAAGCGGATTACCGCCATCTGGAAGGCAATTCGCCGGCCCATGTCAAATCGACGATAGTCGGCGCATCTCAAACCATTGCCGTTGATAACGGCCACCTGGTCCTCGGCACCTGGCAGGGCGTTTTTTTCTGCGAATTCGATGGCCCGCGCAGCCGCACGGTGCAGGTACGCATTTTTGAAGGAGTGTTCAGGGAATCATGAGCTTGGCGACGGCTGAAAACGATATCTTGCTGGATGAAGCGGACCGCTCCATTCTGAACCGGATCCAATCCGACTTTCCGATTACCTCCCGCCCCTATCTCGCAGTCGCCCGGGAAATCGGGCTGACGGAGCAGGAGGTGATCGACCGGGTCCGGCGTTTGAAGCAAACGGGGATCATCCGGCGCATCGGCGGCAACTTCGTGCCGGCTGAGCTTGGCTACGTGAGCACGCTCTGTGCCGCCAGCGTCCCTCCCGAAAAACTCGCGCGGTTCACCGAGACTGTCAACCGTCACCCCGGTGTCACGCACAACTACCTGCGGGAAAACACGTTCAATGTGTGGTTCACCTTCATTGCTCCGTCCATGGCTGAGATCGAGGCGAATCTGAGGGCGATCAGCGCTGAAACCGGCATCACCGAGATCCTTAACCTGCCGGCCACGAAGGTGTTCAAGATCAAGGCCCAATTCGATGTGTGAGCTGGTTTAAAGTTTAACGTTGAAGGTTTAAGGAGTTAAAGGTGAGGCTGCTTGCACTTTAAACTTTAATCTTTAAACTTTAATCTCTCCCCATGCAAACCGTTCGCATCGCCGCTGTCATCTTCAACTCTCCCAGAGGGCGGGTTAAAGAGAACCTCGATCGCATGGAGGGTTGGGTGGCCGCTGCGGCCGGAGAGGGCGCCGCCATCGTCTGCTTTCCGGAAATGAATATCACGGGCTATGGCGTGGATCCCGGCATCCGTGAGTTGGCCAGGCCCCTTCCCGGGACAATCGCCGACGATCTGTGCGTTCTGGCCCAACGCCATCAAGTGGTTATTCTGGCGGGCGCAGCTGAAAAAGATGAGACGGGCGGCATCTTCGCGAGTCATCTGGTGGCCCACCCCGAGGGATGGGGGGGCGTTTACCGCAAGCTGCATATCGCTCCGCCCGAAAAAAAAACCTTCGAACCCGGAACGCATGCCCCGATATTTGAGGTTGGTGGAATCCGCTTCGGCATCCAGCTCTGCTACGATGCCCACTTTCCCGAGCTCTCAACGCGCATGGCGCTGGACGGCGCCGATGTGATCTTCATGCCGCATGCCTCCCCGCGCGGTACCCCGGCGGAAAAACTCCGCTCCTGGCTGAGGCATCTTCCGGCCCGCGCGTTCGACAACGGGGTCTTCGTCGTCGCCTGCAACCAAACTGGCGACAACGGCGGCGGTTTGACGTTCCCGGGAGTCGCCCTGGCGATCGGCCCGGACGGCCGGCCGATCGCGACCGACGTCAGCGGCCGTGAAGGCCTTCTGATGGCTACATTGGACGCGGGGCTCCTCGGTTCCATCCGGGGGCACCCCATGCGTTACTTCCTGCCCCAACGCCGCCCGGATCTTTATCCTGGCATCGAATCACCCGAAGCGGCGCAAAAGCAGCTCCCGGCTCAGCGGAAGACCAACACCGGAATCTTGGAGTGAGTCAGCACTTTTTGAGTCTCGCTGCCCAGCAAAAGCGCCCCCACGCCCCGCCGGCCGTGAGAGGCCATCATGATCAGGTCGCACCCCTTCTGCTCGGCCACACGAATGATGGCGTCGTAAGGCGAATCATTGATTTCATACACGACGCTGCAGCCGACTCCCGCCTCATGGGCGGCTTTTTCGATCACCGATAGATAGTTTTCGGCCTGCTGCTTGTTCCGCTTGCTGGCCTGCTCCAGGGCTTCCATCGGGATTTCCGTTTCGTAATAAAACGGATGCTGGCTGGGCATCACGCAAAGGCCCGTCACCTTGGCGCCGATACTTTTGGCGAAACGAATTCCCTGTTGAATCGCCGCTGCGGACAATTCCGAACCGTCCGTCGGCAGTAGGATGTGCTTGAACATCTTGACCTCCTTTTGGTTTCGGGCCGGTTCAGCGATACGCCAACATAGAGATTTTGGTGTACGTGTCGCACCTATGAAACGATCTCCCAGTTCGCATCAAAGGTGTTGTCGTGAAGCGAGTAGGCATAACCCAGCATCTTGCCGAATCCCGGTGGTTTGCCTTCCTGAATGCGCCAATAGCAGAGATAGATGGCCGGCATCGTCCGGTAGTCCCCGGTCTCGGGATCATCGCTGGTGTTGAGCCACACCTCTTTTTTTTCAATGACCCGCCACAGGGTATGGTATTTTTTGCTGCAGACCGTGTGGCCGACCCTCGGCAGGTGCTTTTCGCGAATGACATCATCGTGAGTTTCAGGCATACGGGCCTCCTTTCAAGCCGATCACAGCCAGCCGGAGACTCAAGGTTCGTGATAGATCGGTTGACCGAGTTGACTCAGTGTAAAATTCCGGAAGACGCGATGACCGTCGTAGTCCAGAACCCGTAAATCGTCGGTCTGGTGCAGGTCCTTCATGATGACTTCAAAGTGTTTTCCGTACTTTTTCTTGACGTCCTCCAGCGCCACCTCATAAGCGATGAACTTGCTGATCCCCTTGGCTGCCAGTTTTTCCACAAAATTAGGGGCGGTCAGCGACGTATAAGAAGTTAACACTACGATCGGCCCCGAACCCGTAAAAAATATACCGGATTTCATCGTACCTCCTCCTTTCGTTTGGATGAATGATTGCCTCCGGCTAAACCATGACGTACTTCAGGCCGGTGGCATAGCAGACATGCCCTTCCACGAACCTGGGCAGCGACCATTTAACTTCGGCCAGGGCCAGCGACCGGAATCCTTCGTCCCGGGAGTACCCGCGCGAGCTGCCGGTGGCTCTGACCACCAGAATCGTCCCCGCCCTGAAGCCCACTCTGAGTTCGGCGTGCATTCCATTGAAGGAGCAGTTCCTCATCCGACCGTCAACCGTTTCGCTGGAACCAACCGTGGCCAAATGGCTGCAGACGATGGCCGTATCGATGGCATGGCGCCGGTTTGCTCTTTTTTCCATGCCTGCACCTCCCCTTCAATGGATGGTCCCTCCCTGCCGAAACGCGAGGCGAGAGTCCAACCCACCATCACCCGATTCTCACTGGGCATCCTCGGACCAGGACACCGGTTCCCCATCCGAGTTTAAGCAGTACTCACGCCACGCACATTCCGTCTGCCCGCAGGAATGGTCGGCGGTGCCGAAACAATCCGGATGGCCTTCCAGCCGCTGAAGGCTCCGGATCAATCGGACCAGATCGCTGAAGTCTTCGGTCATCGATCCTCCTCGCGGCCTTGGCTATTTATTAAATAATCCTGATGGGTTGTCTATAGAGAGCCCACCTCATTTCAATAAGGAAAATGCTGAGAATCGGGACTTTTTCCTACGGGAAGCGGACAAGGTTAGACGATTGCTGCGACGATCAAGCAGGTCTCATGCGGTCAGCTCTGCCATCTGCGGCGTGGGCGGTCACACCGAGCCCCCGCTGAGGGTACACCGGCTCGCTGGCCGGAGCGATAATCCGGGAGAAGGGCCCGGCTAGTCTTTCCAGAGGTCGAGGTCGATGATGCCGACTTTGGCCGCGTATCGGATCAGTTCGAGGCTGCTGCGGACACCGAGTTTGCGCATGATGTTGGTGCGGTGGTTTTCGACGGTCTTGGGGCTGATGAACAACCGTTCGCCGATGTCCTTCAAGGAGTGCCCTTCGGCCAGAAGCGCAAAGATTTCCTGCTCGCGGGGCGTGAGGGTGTCGTAGCCGGCATCCGTCATCGATCGGGAGTCCGCTTTGATCCCGGCCAGCCGCTGAACCACCTTTTGGGACACCGCCGAGTCCAGGAAATATTCGCCTTTCAGCACGACATCGATGGCCTGCAGCAGCCGTTCAGGGGCGGAATCCTTGGTCACGAAGCCGGTGGCCCCAGCCTTGAAGGCATTCACGATGTAATCGACTTTGGAATGCATCGTCACCATCATGACGGCGGTTTTAGGCTGGCTTTTCCGCAGCTGCAGCGTCACCTCGATGCCGCTCTGGTCGGGCAGCGAAATGTCCACCAGAATCAGGTCCGGCTTGAGCGTGCGGGCCATCTGAATCGCCAGGTCGCCCCGTCCCGCTTCGCCGACGACTTCATAGGCCGGGTTGCGGTTGATGATGGCTTTCAAACCCTCTCGGAAAAGGGTGTGGTCGTCCACGATCAGAATGGTTTTCTTGTTCGCCATCGTCTCTCATCCCGCATAGGGCAGTTTGATCAGGATCTTGGTGCCTTGCCCGGGCTTGGAGGCGACAATCATGACCCCGCCCAGCAGATCGGTGCGTTCCTGCAGGCTGCGAAGCCCCATACGCTTCTCGGAGTCGATCTCGCGCGCCCGCTTTTCAACGTCGAAGCCTTTGCCGTTGTCCTCGATACGCAGGATGATGTGGGGATAAGCGGCGGTCAATTTGACGACCGCCCGGGTCGCCTCCGCGTGTTTATGGATGTTGTTCAACCCTTCCTGGATCATCCGGTAGAGATTGATCCGCGTGTTGAAGTCCAGCTTCATTTTCTCGATGCCCACCGAATGATAATCGGTACGGATGAGCGTCTTCTCCGCAAAATCGTCGCAGAACATGGACAGGGCCTGTACGAGGCCCATCTCGTCGAGGCCCGGCGGCCGAAGCTCATAGGCCAGGTCCCGGACAGTGAAGATGGCTCGGTCCAGGAGCTTCGCCAGCTGCGATACTTTCGCCCGGATTCCGGTTTGACCGGAAGGCTGTGGATCGAACAGCGTCTCCAGCGCCATCTTAATACCGGACAAGTCCTGGCCCACCCGATCGTGCAGTTCGCGGGAGATCATCCGCCGTTCGTCTTCCTGAGTCTTCATCAACTTGCGGGTCAGGGTCCGGATCTGGGTCTCGGATCGCTTGCGGTCTTTCAGGTGATTCAGCCAGCTGTCCAGTTTGGCGGCTACCGGGTGGGCGCCGAAGAAATCCTGCGGCGGCATGTAGTAAAAGTTGTCATATATCTCGGTCCCGATGACGGCCAGAGGATGGGTCTCAAGGACTTCCAGCAGCACGCGCGGATCGAATTGGCGCCGGTCGTATTGGCAGATGGCCAGGCATTGGCTTCCCGGGAAAAATGTGTTCAGTTTGGCTTCATACTCGACAATGCGGTCGGAGCCGGGCAGCCCTTTCAAGGCCCAGCTCATTTCGCCGGTGACCCGCAAAGCCCTGTATCGTTCCCCGACAGCCTGTTCCGTTTCCGAACGCAGCAGGGCGATCATGCGTTCGGGTTCGAACCGGCCGGCAGGCATGTAGGCTTTGTCGCTGCTCAAAATCGTCAGCTGGCCCCGCTGCACGTATTGACTGATCTCCACCCCGTCGGCACTCAGGTAAGCCAGGATCTGCCCGGCGGTATGGTCGTCGACGATGTAAAGAACCTTTTCATGACGCTCCAGCCCCTGGCGCAGGAACGGTGAGAGCAGGGCGCGGTGTTCTTCTTCGGAGGCATACAGGCAACACAGATGATCCCCCGCCTGCAGCCTCCAAAGGCGCTGTTCCAATTCACTGCTCTGATCGCGCACGGTCATCGCCTTCTATCTACCCGGTTGGTCGCATGCGCCGGTAAGTGCGCACGGAGTCGATGGAATAAACAGCCAGGGCCGCCCAGATCATGACAAAGGTCCATGCCTGGGTCGCGGAGAAGGGCTCTCCATAGACGAGCACCGCCAGAAGGAACATGCCGCTCGGTGCGACATACTGCATAAGGCCGACCGTGGAGAGGTTGATCCGCCGGGCGCCCAGATTGAAGAACAGCAGCGGGACCGCCGTGAACACGCCCGTTCCGATCAACAGAAGATTAAGTGACCGACTGACGTGAAACAACGCCCCGGCCGCCTGGAATTCCAGCAGAAGCAGGTAGACGACACCGGGGACCGCCAGCAGCAGCGTCTCAATGGTCAGGCCGACGAGAGAGCTCACCGGTGCCACCTTCCGGATCAGGCCGTAAACCCCGAAGGTGAACCCGAGCGTCAGGGCGATCCAGGGAAATTCCCCATAAGAAACCGTTCGAAATAGGACCGCCGCGCAGGCCAGCAACACGGCCAATGCCTGGGGCCGCCGCAAGCGCTCCCTCAGGAACACCATGCCGAGCAATACGTTCACCAGCGGGTTGATATAATACCCGAGGCTGGCCTGCAGCATATAACCGGCGTTGACCGCCCAGATGTACAGAAGCCAGTTGCTGCTGACCAGCAGCGTGGTCAACGCAAGGATCAACAGGGTGCGGGGCGTTTTCACCACGTCCACGAATTCGCCCCAGCGGTGCTGAACCAGCGTGAGCCCGATCAGGAAGAGGAACGACCACACCACGCGATGGGTGACGATCTCCAGCGCCGGGACCGACTGCATGGCCTTCCAGTAGATCGGGCTCAAGCCCCAAATCAGAAAGGCCGAGCCGGCGTAGAGCACTCCGGCGATGGTTTCCCGACGCGCGGCGGCGAGTGGAATGTCTTCTGGATTCATATCGATGCGATTCAGCGCAGGACGCGGTCGGCCAATGCCGGAAACTCCGCGCGCGCCCGCCCTGCATCCCGGACATCGATCTCGGCCGTGACGACC
>CAZEKN010000104.1:0-7846 GCA_964512755.1 uncultured Desulfatibacillum sp.
TTCGTGCACATGCGCACCGGCGTTCAGATGCGGCCCTCGGCCTACACCAACTCGGCCGAAACCGTGCGCAAGAACAGTCCGTTCATCTCGGTGAACACCGCGGTCGGCGTGGATCTTTTCGGCAACGTCTGGGCGGACTTCATCGAATTGCGCCGCTATTACAGCGGGGTCGGCGGGCAGCCCGATTTCATCCGCGCCCTCAACGACCGCATCCACGGGACCCCCATCATCGCCATGAAGAGCGTGACCGAAAAGGGCCAGTCCAAGATCGTCAAGCACCATCCGTCGGGAATCAGCCTTACGGCGAGCTCCTATGACTGGGTGGTCATCGTGACCGAATGGGGGATAGCGGACCTGCGGGAGCTTACGGTGGGTGAGAAGGCCCTCGCTCTGGCCAGCATCTCACATCCTGCCTTCCGTGACGAGTTGATGGGATACGTGATTGACGACCCCATGTTCACGAAGCCTTTCGGCTTCGCATCCCGGAAAACCCCGCGCGGCGTGAAGATGTACGCGGGCAAGATCGCGATCGATGAGAAATAGAGGATCGAATAGAGATGCAAAAGGAAAATCCCCCCTGACCCCCCTTTTCCAAAGGGGGGGGGATTGGAGACGGGCCTATGGTGTCTCTCCGCCATGGACGCTGCTTACAGCTGAGAATGCTCAATTGGTTTATTTTTCTCCCCTTTTCAAAGAGGGGGGGGTAAGGGCGGTCTTATGGGGTCTCCAGCCGTGGGGGTTGCTCACAGTCGAGAATGCTCCGTTGTTATATTTTTCCTCCCCCTTTGGAAAAGGGGGCCGGGGGGATTTCTTTTCGAGGGCCTGAGGTGCTGCGCTACAACCCAAATCTGAAGAACATAGCTCGGCAGCTACGCAAGAATATGACCGATAGCGAAAGAGCCCTCTGGTCACGGCTGCGGGGGAAACAGATGCTGGGAGTGCAGTTTTATCGACAGAAGCCGATTGGCGGGTACGTTGTGGATTTCTACGCGCCCATAGCGAATCTCGTCATTGAAATAGATGGCTCCCAGCACCGTGTCGGTGATCACGTAGAAATAGATAAACAGCGGGATCATTATTTGGCCAGTTTGGGTCTCAAAGTTCTGCGGTTCAACAGCAGAGTTGTCATAACGAATATCGATGACGTGGTCGAAGCTATCTACCGGGAAATGAGAGGGATGTCGTCTGATTAAATCCCCCCGGCCCTCTTTTTCCATAAACAGTCTCAAAGTTGAACTGAATGGATAAATGCAAATCCCTCCCGACCTCCCTTTTTCAAAGGGAGGCAGTTCCCCCCTTTGGCAAAGGAGGGCCGGGGGAGATTTCCAACGATAGATCCAGACAATTATGAGACCATTTTATAAATTGATGGCTGCAAACAGCATACGCAAAGACGCCGTGTATAATCCCCCCTTTGCCAAAGGGGGGCAGGGGGGATTTTTTGTTGCCATCCTCCTCGCTTTTTTCCTTTTAAATGGCTGCCAATCGCCGCCGCGCTTCACGGTCGAGCCGCTGCCGCGCTACGATGCGGCCTTCCAGCGCGAGGCCGGCTGGACCGGAGGCGACGGCGCCTATACCGTTGCGCTGGGCCGCGACCGCGTGCTCTGGCTGTTCGGCGACTCGTTCGTGGGCCGGGTTCAGGACGGCCGGCGGATCGCTTCGCATCTGATCAACAATTCTACTGCGCTGCAGACCGGCACCGAACCTTCCGAGACCTCCCTGAGGTTTGTGTACCGCAGCCTGCCGGACGGCCGTCCCACGGCTTTTTTCCAGCCGAAGGATGGAGTCGGCTGGTTCTGGCCTTACCACGGGGTCCGCACGTCGCAGGGGCTTTTTTTGTTCCTGCTTCAGATCGAGCCCGCGGAAGGCCCGGCAGGCTTCGGCTTCAAACTGGCGGCCACATGGATGGGAAAAATCGAAAACCCGGACGAGGACCCAGAGAACTGGATCGTGCTGCTCAAAAAAATTCCCTGGAGCCATGACAAGCGGCTATTCGGTTCATCCGTTCTTTTGAGGGGAGAATACTGCTACATTTACGGGACCGTGGACACCTCTGCCGGCGGCCGGGTGAACAAGCAGATGCTCGTTGCACGAGTGCCGGTGGACCGGTTGGAAAACTTCAGCGCCTGGCGCTTTTATTCGGACGGCGAATGGGTGGACGATGCCGATCGGGCCGTCCCGGTCTGCGACGACGTGGCCGCCGAGTTTTCGGTGTCCTACCAGATCGCTGCGGACCGGTATGTGCTCGTTTACACCGAAGGCGGGCTGTCGGAGCACATCGCGCTGCGGTTGGCGCGCCGACCCCAGGGGCCGTGGGGGCCGCCGATCCGGGTTTACCGCTGCCCCGAGATCGATTGGGATCCTCGAATCTTCTGCTATGCGGGCAAAGGCCATCCCGAAATCGGCGGCTCGCCGCAGGAGTTGATCGTGACCTATGTGGCCAATGCCACCGATTTCGCCCTGCTCGAATCCAACGCGCGGCTTTACCGTCCGAGATTCATCAAGCTAACGTTCGAGTAAGCTATGCTTAATACGAACTCTCGACGCTCTGAGCGACCCACTCCAGGAAGGGCGGGTGGCCGTCCTCCACTGCCAGGCTGACGATGCAGGGCACGCTGTAGCTGTGGAGGGACTTCACTTTCGCAATGAGTTCGGCGGTGCGCGCGGCGGTTGTTTTGGCGATCATGACCACTTCCGCATCTTCTTGAAGCTGGCCCTCCCAAACGTAGATCGATTGCATCTGCGGGAGGATGTTGACGCAGGCCGCCAGGTGGGCAGAAACCAGCTCCTGGCCGATGCGTTTGGCTTCTTCCAGGCTGCCGGCCGTCATGTAGACGAATCGAATCGGCATGGTTATTCTCCGTTGTTTCAATTGCGGTAATTTCGTTTCATCGCGTCCGCCTCCCGTCGCAGTTCCTCCCGCAGGGAATCGGGCGCTAAAACGACTGCATGGGAGCCCCACGTCAGAATCCAGCGTTTAATTTCCTCGGTCCCGGCCACCTTGGCCTCGAAAATCACGGAGCCATCCCTTTGCGGCGCTAATTTCTGGCTCGCGTGCCAGGTTTTTTCAGACAGATAACCGGCAGCCTCCGGTGCGAAGCGCACCCGCACCTTCGTGGCCGGGCCCAGGAACACGCCGAAGCTGGGTTTCAGGAAATCGTCGAGGATCATATCGGCCGGCAGGTCGAAAGGCTCATCCGTGAGGTCGAGGCGTTTGATTCGGTCCAGGGCGAAGACCCGGATGTCCTGGCGCAGGCCGCAATAGCCGATCATGTAAAACGCACCGTCGAAAAACAGCAGCCGGTAGGGGGCGACCCGCCGACGGGTTTCGGCTCTGTCGCGCATGGAACGGTAGATCATGTCGAGGCGGCGCCGCTGGGAAACGGCCTGGTTCACGGTGTCGATCATGCCGCGGTAGGCCGCGTGCGGCTTGACCGGGGTTGCGCCGACCGCCAGCCCTGCCTGCGCCCGCTCCAGCTCCTGGACCATTTCCCCCGGCAGCAATGCCTTGATTTTTTCGAAAAGGGATTCAAGGGCATCGTGGAAAACGGTGCCCCTCAACACGCCCGCCAGCCGCCGCCCGAAATAGAGGGCCATCAGCTCCGCCAGGCTCAGGGGGATGGGAAGGGTCTGCTGGGACCCGGCCAGAAGCGACCAGACCATCCGGTGCCCGTCGCGCTCGGTGGTCACCGGGAACCCTGCAACCTGCAGCGCTTCGAGGTCACGGTATGCGGTGCGGGTGTGGCACTCGACTATCTCCGCCAGTTCCGGGACCGATTTACCGCGCCGGGATGCAATCAGCGTTTGGATGATCTTCCACTGCCGCGCCAGCTGGTCGCCGCGTGCCATATGCGTCTCCCTGCGTTGAGTTCAGGTGAACTCCCTTGCTGGGCTTTCGCCCCGAAGGCGCCCGTTTCCGTCGAGATGCTCGATACTGGATACTGGATCCGGGATGAAAAGAAAAGATCATCATAGATCAGCATCGGTTCATTGCCGCGTGTCGTGTTCCAGCAACATGAATTCAAGGATTTTGAAAATCGTACAAATTATTTTCGCAACTGTGACCGGATCTGTCACACAGCCCTGGTAGAGTCTCCTCCAAAAGAATCGTGTTTTCGTCCCAGTCCTCAAAACCGTTCAAGGAGGGAACATGACCCGACACATGACCAGCGAGGCGTATTGCGACAGCTACGAGTATCATGGCAGCACCCAGATCGAGCACACCCGCACCCAGGCCGGCGAAACAGTCTGGCGGGACTGGCTCATCTTCGACACCGTCGAGGAGGCCGTCGACTATTTCAACGCAGCCTGCGTGGATTGAGAAGGGAGGACCCAAATGAACGATACCGATATTCGGATGACCGGGGTCGGGTGTTTCGCGGGGAGGACGACGCTGTCACGGGTGCTCCGGCGGATGATCGACACCTATTCGCTGAGGGATTGGCGCCCGGTGCAAGGCGTTCAGCCGGATTCGTCGCCGGCGGCTCAGGCGCTGCAAGAGCTCATCAGCGCGGCCAGCCGGTCAGCCGGTTCGGCCGGCCGAAGCCCGGGGGATGAGGATGTCGCCGGGTTTTTCCTGAATTTCGACCGCGAACGGCTTCACCTGTCGGTGTTCACCCGCGGCCGCGGGAGACGGTGTCAAAAATTCACCGCCTCCCTGGAAGACCTCACGCGCCTGCGGCAAAGCCGTCTGCATTGATTTATTTGGGGTGGCATTCCGAGCAGGAGGTCGGGCCCGTTTTCGGCATCGGCTTGCTCGACGTCTTGAGCGCTTTCTGCAGGGCCAGGCTCTTGACCTTGGCCTCTTTGTGGCAGTTGATGCACAGCTTGTGGTAGGCGGCCTTGAAGTAGGTGATGTCGGTCCCCTCGTCGCGCGGCTGGCCGGGTTTGGGTTTGGCGATTTCAGCCAGATCGTGGCACCCCGAGGTCATGCACCCGGTGATCGGCTCGGTCAGGCCCCAGGTGTGGTGGCAGGTGATACAGGCGATATCGAAATGCCGGGCGTGCGGGAATTCCACGGCCGACCGTTGGGACTGAACCCCGTCCGGCGCCTTGAGGACGATCTTGCCCATCGGAACGCACATGTCCTCCGGCGCCGCTGCGCCCGAGAAGGCTTTCACGCCACCGATCAGCCCAACCGCTGCCACGACCATGATCAACCAGACCGTCTTGCGCATCGTCATAGGACCCCCTTGAATGCCCAGCTATCAGAGTTTGAACTTATCGATATCATTGAAACTGTTATTCTAATGGCATGCCCTCGCTCGGATCGGCAGCAAGCTCCATATCAGGTTTCGTGGCGTTCGACAATGAATTTTGACCAATCGGGTTGGAACACCCCGTTTTCATCGCGGAAGATCGATCCGGATGGTGCACCCGGCACCTGGATTGTTGGCCGCTGCGATCCCTCCGCCCAACAGAGTCACGAAACGCCGGACCAGCGCCAGCCCGATGCCGGTCCCCCCCGCGGCGGAGGTCACGGCGTTGCCGGAGCGGTAGAAATCGGTGAAGACCTTCTTAAGGTCTCCGGCCGGGATGCCGGGGCCGGTGTCGGCCACCTCGATCCTGACATGGCCGTCCGCGTCGCCCACGCGCAGCGTAATCTCTTTTAACGGCGACGACCGGCCGAATTTCAGGCTGTTCTCGATGAGATTGATCAGGACCTGGACCATGATCTCGCGGTCGTAGCGGAACGGTTCGCGCAGGCTGTTTTCGACCTTCAGGAGGAATCCCGCCTGCTCCAGCGCGGTCTGCATCAGGTCTTCGACGTCCGCCAGCACCTCTGCGAAGCGGCCGTGCTGCAGATTCGGCCGGCGGTGCTTTTTTTCGAGCTTGGCGAGTTCGAGCACGTTGGTGATCAGGCGCGTCAGACGGGCGCCCTCGGACCGCAGGATCCGGAAATAGCCCTGCTCGCGCTCGGGGTCCCGGGCCACGCCCTGCTCCAGCATCTCGATGTACATACGGATGTTGGTGAGCGGCGTCTTGAGCTCGTGCGTCACGGCGGAGACGAACCGGGACTGGCGTTCGGAAAAATCGAGAATTTTGCCGGTGCTGTGGTAGATCGCCAGCAGCCCGAGCACGACGACCCCGGCCAGGACCGCCAAGGCCAGGTTGAGCGTGCCGCGGCCGGCGGAGGGCGGAATGTTGCTGCAGTTAAGCGTTGCCTGCACAAATCCAAACGGCGGCGGGAAGGTGCGCGACAGCGAGATGCGCGGCCGCTCGGCCGTCGCTCCGGCTCCGAACGTGCGCATCTCGCGGCCCTGATCGACCGCTCTCAGCCGCAGATGCGCGAAATCCGCCATCGGCTGCGGGCTGAAGTGGGCATGGGCCAGATGCGCTAAAAAAAGGTCCAGCTGCAGCACGAACCCCTGGCGGTACATGCGGCCCTCGATCAGGATCCGGCGGAAGACGAACACGCGGGTGGGGTCGATGAAAACCGATTGGAACGGGGCGACCTCCGCCTGCAGTTCCGCCTCCGCTCCGGACGCTTCGGCCGCGGCGGCACGATCGGCAGCCGAAGGAGCAATCGTCTCCTCCCGCGCGATGGCCGCCGGAGCCTCGGCCTTGCGGCGCTCCCGTTCGGGCGTGCCGGTCGCGGGCGACGACGGAAGAGGTGCCTGTTTTTTTTCAAGCCCGGACAGGTTGGACGCCTGCTCCGGGGTGACCGTCTGGAGACGGCTGTCTTTTTCGCCCAGGTAGCTCTTGGACCGCTGGGAGCGGGACAGGTCGAGGTATTTTTCGGAAAAGCGCGCCGGCTCCCGGCGTTTCTCATCCTTGGGTGTGACGGCCATTTCCGCCCGCACCCGATCCGTCCCGTCTGCGCGCTTGCGGTTGAACACCCGGTTGGCTTCTTCGAGTTCGGCCAGCCGCAATGCCATCTCCCCAAGCGCCGCCGGCCCGGATGAGCGGTGCGGCGTCTGGAACCCGCCGTCCGGGTCGTTCTGGAAATAACCCCGGATGAAATCCTCGGCTGGGAGCCCGGAGAGCGCTGATGCGGCCGGGCCGGTGTAGGCATCGACGGGGCGGGCCTCCTCGCGACGGATCAGCTCCGCGGCGGAGGCCTGCATCGCGTCGAAGAGCGCCTCCCCGAAAAAGCCGAACGTGGCGGTTTCTTCGGCGTCCAGGCTGCGGTAGGCCTGAACCACCAGGTAGCCGAGCGGGAGCGCGAGGCAGGCGGCGAATATCAGAATCAGGCGTCTCAGAGACTTCATGGCGCCGGCCCCAGCCGGTAGCCCTCACCCCGGATGGTGGTGATGAAGGCTGCGTTCTCCGCCAGCGCCGTGATTTTCTTGCGGAGCTTCAGCATGTGGATGTCCACCGTGCGGGTCTCGATGCCGGCGTCGGCATACTGCCATACCTCGGTCAGCAGCTCCTTCCGGCTCACGATTCGGTCCGAGTGCCGGTGCAGGTAGACGACGATGTCCATTTCCCGGCGCGTGATCTCGACCGTGCGGCCCCGGTATTCGGCGACGAGCTGCCGCCCGTCGAATCGGACGTCGCCCGCCGTGACCTGCTGGTCGCCGGCATTTTTGCCCGCGCGCCGCAGCACGGCCTCCACCCGGACCATCAGCTCCCGCAGCGAAAAGGGCTTGGGAATGTAGTCGTCCGCGCCGGCCTTGAACCCGGCGACGATGTCGTCCTCCGCGCCCCTGGCGGTGATCATGACCACGGCCTGGTTCGGTTTGCGCCGCCGGATCTCCCGGCAGACGGAGAGCCCGTTCAGGCCGGGCAGCATCACGTCGAGCAGAACCAGGTCGCAGGGGCTTTCCAGCATCGCCGGGACGGCCTGGCCGCCGTCCGCGATCCCCCGCACCGCGTATCCGTTGAAGACCAGCACGTCCAGGAG
>CAZEKN010000105.1:0-7780 GCA_964512755.1 uncultured Desulfatibacillum sp.
TTCAATTAGAGCCTTTCCTCCCATATTTTGACTTGGTGCTTATCAAACAGATTTTTCTCCAGCTGAAGAAACCTTTTATCTTCCTTCTCCTCCCGCAGCATTTTTTCAACCTCTTCCCAAACCTCTTCAAATGGCTTGATGCTTGCTGGCCTCATCCCCTCGTTTTTAAAAATGCTATACCCAGATTCACCCCGCAGCACGGGACTGATCTCACCGACCTTTAGGGCGAACACCACCTCCTGATACTCTGGGGCCATAGCCCCTCTGGCAATATAACCCAGATTCCCTCCCCCTTTAACCAATAGCGGGTCACTAGAAAACTCCGATGAGAGCTTCGAGAAATCCTCTCCTTCCCTTATTCTCCGCAGAATATCTTCTGCCAAGTCTTTCGCTCTCTGGCTTTCTTGAGGTGAGCCTTTAGGATCTACAAAGAGGAAAATCTGCTTCACCTTCATCTTTTCTCGATCTTGGAACTGCTCGGGGTGCTTCCGATAATATTCCTCCACCTCCGTCTTAGACACGCCAACGACATCCGCAACATTCCTTTTGACGTATTCCCTTGCTAGATAGAAATCGACAATCTCCTTGAGCTCTTTTTGAAGTTTCTCATCACGATCCAAACCTACTGCACGCGCTTCGCGCGAAAAGACCTCGACTCTTACGAGTTCTTTCAGGATTTCTATCTTCCTTTCCTTTCCAGCCTGGATCCCTTCTTCGGAACGCTCCATCGAAGTCTTAAGATCCTCGGAAGTGATGCTCCAGTCGCCAACCTTGGCGATCACCTTTGGGTCTTCCTCCGACGCAAAAGTGATAGAGTAAAAGAGGGGGGGCATATCCAAAATAATGAGAAAAAGCCATGCTGCAGACATTCTTCTTACCCCCCCACTTAACATCATATTCCCTCCCGAGTCCTATCCCGAACAACCTGCATTACCGGCGCATATGGCTATGCAAAAGGGAGGAAGCCCCAAGCGTCCTCCTCGGAAATACATCCCAGAGCGATTGTCTCTTTAGGTCGACTTACTACCGCTGCCTCACGGTATCCCAAAGGTTAAAAATGGTGGTATCGAAATACGGTGAATACATACCGTTGGGTTGATTAGTGTAATAATAGCTAAAAATACCATTTATGTAATTGGTAGCTCCGGCTTGATTAGGATAAAAGACTCCGATCAAAGGGCCTCCACTGCACCCTGGTCTTTGGCTGGTCCCGATTGCAACGGTATAAGGCGTACACCCTGGGTTGTCGTCGCGCGCCCACTCGGCCTCACTCTGAACCATTTCTTTCCCGTCCCAAGGAGAGCTTGCTGGGTAGGCAATAGCGTCCCAGTGCTGCCTATAACGAGTTGCGTTGTAAGAGAAGCCGAGGTTCCCAACTACCTGAGAGAGCGTTAGCCCTTCAGCATTATAATTCGTCACGGCTGCCCCGACGTCCCGGCAAATGGTACCGTTGTTAAGATAGCCGCTTGTAGTCCAGAGCTCAGCCGCAGTCCAGCGTCCATACGGACGTTTTAAAGTACCAGTGGTTTGCCAGCCCCTGAACGCCGGAATGAAACTCCAATTTCGATGGAACACTCCTTGGCCACCTTCGGCCACGCAATGTCCGGCCGTAAACACCGCCCGCCCTCCCACCGAGCTGCCCGAGCAGACATAGTTAACGCCACTTGCATTGGTAAAAAAAACCTTCCCGACGGCCCTATAGGGGAATACGGTGTAACTGCTCCGGAGAACTTTGTACGTAGTATGCGGGAAGGGATAGGTGCTGGATGCAGGCTGGATCCCGGATAACCGGGGAGTCGCTGCGGGGGTCAAGAGATGGGACGGTCTGCCGGTTTTAGAACTCGTAGCTGAAACGGCCGGGGATGTTGCGCTCGCCTCCAGCTGTGCAGCAGTAACATCCGTGGGGTAGCCAGGGATACCCATTGGATGAGGTATGGCGGATTGAATCCGTTCCACCGTCCAGTATGCCTCGGCCGCTGCCGCTGCGGCAGGTGCGATTGGACCCGACGAAACCAACTCAGCGGCTGAGACCGGCAAGAACATGCCAATAGCAGCAATTAAGCCCACTGTGACAAAAAAAGCCGTCCTTTTCATTATTCCCTCCAAAGCCAGTTTCTGGTATAGGCAGCCTTTAACGATAATTCCTCCATGCCCTCGAAGAATCCTAACTTCCTTCCCAATCCCCATCACGAAAACCAAGAAACCGCGAAAAAAGATGGTCGCTGGCCTATAGGGATGCTATAGAGAAGGAAAACACCTTTATTGCTCCTCCTCTTCATCCAGCATGCCTTCTTGGCTTGGGAATGACCCTGGTTCCCCGTCCTTAACCCTTTCTGGTAGAGGGGCCGTCGGGTAACCCGGAAGACCAGGCGTGGCCGGCTGGCCGCCTTCCCTCTCATCATTATCCTGCTCTTGTGACAGGGAGTCGTCCAGAACCTTGTCCGTTTCTTCGCCAATGATGTCAGCCAAAACGAATTCTGCCACCTCCCTTACCTGGGCATCCCTGTCCGCCAGCGCCACGCTAAAAAATTCTATGGCTTTTTTGCCTTCGAGATTTCTCAGCACCTCCAAAACAGCTATCCTGACCTCAGAATGGTTGTCATCGAACTGTCTCACCAGAGCATCTATGATTTCATCTCCTCCCACCTTTCCGAGCGCCCGTACGGCATTTGACCTGACCCGGGCATCTGTATCCATAAGCGCTGGGATCAGAAAATCCACGGATGTTTCGTCTGCAAGATCACCTAATATCTCTAGAGCAATACCTCTGACCAAGGCATTTTTGTCATTTAGCGCATGAATCAAAGGATCCACAGCCCTTTCATTTCCAATATCTCCTAAGTCTTGAACTGCACCGAGCCGGGTTTCATCATTTTGCGCGTGAAGTGCAAGGTCAGCAAGTTTGCAAAAAGCAGTTTCATCCTCGATGGCAGTTATAATAAGCCGTTGGAGCGCCTGTTGAAAAGATTCACTTGATACTCCAAACTCATCCTCCACTGCAAAAATGGAAAGCCGATCGAAACCCTGTTGCGAAGGCGCGTTGGACGGTATGTTAGATTTCAATCGCCCACTTAATTTTGGAGAGATTGCAGGTATGAGGGCCGTTGTTTCTTCTAATATAGTATCGGAAATTAGAAAATTAAAAATCGAAGTTAACCCCCAATAGGCGGAGATTAATGATAAGATCAAGACAATTAACAACACCCCAAAGAGCGAATTCAGAGCGACAAATAATGGTCGAATAATCAGGAGATTTCCAAGAGTTGATTTGCGTGTGATAGCATTTGGCCACATGTAGCACCTCGCGAAAACCGATGTTAAAAAGCTTTCGGGTCGGAAAAAAAGGGCCAAAAATCAGTATTTCACAATTGGTTGACTTATGTTACAAGAAGCAATTTATCTTGGCGCTTCCATAGGCACTTATTCGGCTGGAGAAAAATAATGAGATGTGTTTTGGGCCTGCTTGTCATCCTGCTGCCATGGCGGCCGGTGCATCAGGCAGAACGCTTCATGGATTGAAAGCGGCCTCCTGCTCATGGACTTGGAGCCGGCTTAGGAAATCTGGCCTTATAGAAAAGCAACCTCCAACAACTTACCCATCGCAAGCAAAAACCTTGGGCAATATTTTATTCGAAAGAAAATCTGATTTCAAGAAAAAAGCGACAAAGATCTGTGATTGGTTTTGCGTGAGGTGCTCTGCTGTGCCGGGTCTCCAGCAAAAAATTGTAGGGATGATTGATCCGGTTGGGATATCTGCCAAGACGCAGCCGGCGGGATCAAGGACGCGGAGCGAGTTATAAGCCCGGTCAGTGCAGGTGTAGCCATGCACCTGGGTTATAACGCCGTGCTACACCTTGTATCATACATCAACAAGGTAGCGAATTGTGGCACAAAAATTGCTTTTTCTTATTGATCATAGCCCCTATCCCTTCTGCATTTACAATATCAAGAGTTTAATGAATTTCCCGAAATCGGCATATGCGGGATTTGGGAGCACTCTAAATAAAAATTATTATTATTCAGGAAGGAGGTTGTTATGTCTGCAGCTATTAACGGCTTTTCGGGCATCAGTTCCTTTCAAACTCCGGGCTATTCAAAACCGAAGAATTTGGCATCAAGTGTTCGCACCAAATCCAAATCAGTCACTAATGTTGAAGCAATGGAGCATTTGAACCGGGCAAAAAATGCCGGTCCGGTCGATCGGCTGACCACGGAAAAGTTACTAAACATGGATCTCTTCAAGTTTAATGATTTTGTCAAAGTCGACCTAAATTCCGAAGGCATTGAAGAGTACTGGACGGAAGAGCGGATGAACAAGGCTACTCCTCGTCCAATGAATATCTCCGGAAACCCCACGGATGTTGATACTGCCAATAAGGATGGAATTGATACGGTTGTGTAGAATTCTGATGGCCTTGTACGAACTCTACCGGTGGCAGGGTTCAGCCACCCACGCTCAGAGTGAAATGGTGATCCCGACTCGAATGAGAATGCGCTTGAATAACATTAACCGATTGTAAAACCGGGAAACATATCAGCAGCGGCAATAAACCATCCCCGCCCCAAGGGGCGGGGTATTTCAGCATTATGTTTGGGTCGATCTTATCGTAGCAAGCTGCGGGGAATTCGACCCGTAAAGATTAAACTGACTGAAGCATGCCCGTCTGAAATTCTTCGATGGCAATTGAGCAATACGGCGGAAAAGACCCGTAGGGGTTGACTACTTGAACACAAAACGTTTACCGGTTGTGGCAGGCAATGAAACGCCCGCGGGAAATTCTGCGGAATTCGGGAAGCTGTTGCGCGCAGATGCCACTCCGATCTCGGCAACGCGGGTGGAAGCTGCAGCCCGACGGCGGATGGATCGGGCTGGGCACATCGCCCGCGAGCAGGATACGGTTCTTGCGGGCCTTGGGGTCCGGCACCGGCGCAGCGGACAACAGGGCCTGGGTATAAGGATGGAACGGCTCGCCGTAGAGATCCTGCTTGGGGGCCAGTTCGACCAGCCGGCCGAGGTACATCACGGCCACCCGGTCGCAGATGTATTCCACCAGGCTCAGGTCATGGGAAATGAAAATATAGGTGAGGTTGAACTGAGCCTGCAATTCCTTGAGCAGATTGACCACCTGGGCCTGAATCGACACGTCCAGGGCCGAGACCGGCTCATCGGCCAAGAGCAGCTCCGGATTTAACGCCAGCGCGCGCGCAATCACAATGCGCTGCCGCTGTCCTCCCGAGAATTCATGCGGATATCGGCGTCCGTGCTCGGGCAGAAGGCCGACCACCTTCAACAGCCACGCCACCCGCTCACGCCGCTCCGCCGGCGTCCCCACCCGGTGGATGTCGAGCGGCTCGGCGATGAGGTCCCCGACCTTTCGCCGCGGATTCAGCGACGAATAAGGGTCCTGGTAGACGATTTGAGCCTCGCGCCGGAAGCGCTTCAGCCGCGGCGCATCGAAGGCCGCGATGTCCTCGCCGTTAAAGCGCACGCGGCCGGCCGTGAGTTCCTCCAAGCGCAGCAGCACCCGCCCCAGCGTCGATTTGCCGCAGCCGCTCTCGCCCACCAACCCGAAGACCTCACCCGCCGCGATATCGAAGGACACATCCGCCACCGCCAGCACCCGGCCCGAACGGCGCGAAAAGCCCGCCCCCCTGAGCGGGTAATGTTTAGCAACGTGCTCGGCCGTCAGAATCGGTTTCGTCATCGGATCACACCAGCGGTTTCCAGCAGCGGGCATAGTGCCCCGGAGCGATCGGCTGCCACGGGGGCTCTTCGCGGCAGGCTTCGTTCCGCCGGAAACAGCGGTCCTGAAAGGCGCAGCCCGAAGGCAGGTTCGCCAGGCTCGGCACGACTCCCGGAATGGGCTTGAGGCCACCGGCCCGGCCGCCGACCCGCGGCAGGGAATTGAAGAGCCCGACGGTGTAAGGATGAGCAGGACGGCTGAAAATTTCATCCACCGCAGCCAACTCGACGATTTTTCCGGCGTACATGACCGCCACGTTCCGGCAGATTTCGGCCACCACCCCCAAGTCGTGGGTGATGAGGAGCACCGACATGCCGAACTCCTGCTTCAGGCGGGCGATCAGGTCCAGGATCTGGGCCTGGATGGTGACGTCGAGCGCCGTGGTCGGCTCGTCGGCGATCATGAGGGTCGGTCGGCAGGCGAGCGCCATCGCGATCATGGCACGCTGGCGCATCCCGCCCGAGAGCTGGTGGGGGTAGTCGTCGAGGCGTGCGCCGGGGTCGGGCATGCCCACCCGGCCAAGCGCGCGGGCCGCCTCGGCCCGAGCGTCGGCGCGGTGCATGCCCCGGTGCCGGCGCAGGACCTCCTCGATCTGGAAGCCGATGGTGTAGACCGGGTTGAGGGACGTCATCGGCTCCTGAAAGATCATGGAAATGCGGTTGCCGCGGATTCGGCGGATCTCCGCCTCGCTCACGGTCGCCAGATCGCTGCCCTGGAACAAGATACGGCCCGCCGCGATGCGGCCGGCTGGCCTCGGCAGTAGGCGCAGGATCGACAACGCCGTAACGCTCTTGCCGCAGCCGCTCTCGCCCACCAGGCCGAACGTCTCGCCGGGGTGCAGCGCCAAGTCCAGTCCGTCCACGGCTTTCACCACGCCGCGCCGCGTCCGGAATTGGGTCTTGAGCCCGACGATCTCGAGAACCGGTTCGCTCACGCCGCGCTCCTTCAGACCGACCTCAGCGAGGGATCCAGCACATCCCGCAGGCCGTCGCCGAAGAGATTGAACCCGAGCACGAGCACCAGGATGGCGGCCCCCGGAAAAGCCGCCACGTGCGGGGCGATCTGAATATACTGGCGGCCTTCGCTCAGCATGGCGCCCCATTCCGGCTGGGGCGGCTGAGCGCCCAAGCCCAGAAACCCCAGGGCGGCCGCCTGCAACACGGCCGTGCCCATGCCGAGCGTGGCATAAACGATGATCGGCGGCAACGCATTCGGCAGGATGTGCCGCCCGAGGATGCGACTGTGCCCGCCGCCTAAATGGGCGATGGCCTGCACGAAGAGCTGCTCCTTGAGGGCGAGCACGCTGGCGCGCACGATGCGCGCGTAGTGCGGGATGTAGACGATGCCGACCGCCACCATGGTGTTGGGCAGGCTCGGACCTAATATGGCGGTGATGAAGATGGCCAGCAGAATCGCCGGAAAGGCGAGCAGCATGTCCATCAGCCGCATGATCAGGCTGTCGACCCGGCCACCGAAATAGCCGGCCACCAGCCCCAGCAGGGTGCCCGGCAGCAGGGAGATCGAAACCGAGATCAGCCCGATCAGAATCGAGATGCGCGCGCCGTAGATCACCCGGCTGAAAATGTCCCGGCCCAAGCTGTCGGTGCCAAAAAGGTTTTTTTCGCTCGGCCCCTTCAGACGATCGAGAGGGGCGGGCATGAGCGGATCGTGGGGGGCCAGGGCCGGCCCGATGACGGCGACCAGCAGCACCAGGGCGATCAGCGCCATGCCGAATGTGGCACTTCGGCTGCGCAGCAGGTCATGAAATGTCTCCCACCTACGCATGGACGCGGATCCTCGGATCGAGCACGACGTAGATCAAATCCACGATGAGGTTGATGAACGCCATCAGCGCGGCGAAAACGAGGATGCAGCCCTGGACGGCGGCATAGTCGCGCGCCATGAGGGAATCCACGACGTAACGTCCGAGGCCCGGCCAGGAGAAAATCGTCTCCGTGAGAACCGCGCCGCCCAGCAGCAGCCCGAGGTTCAACCCCAACACGGTCGCAATCGGCAGAAACGCGTTGCGCAGGGCA
>CAZEKN010000106.1:0-7752 GCA_964512755.1 uncultured Desulfatibacillum sp.
GTCGTAATGGATGCGGGCGACGGACCCCTCGACGCGCGCTTCGGGAAAGCGGTCCTGGACGATGGCGGCGTCGAGCGGATCGCTCAGGTCGACGGAGAGGCTTCTCTGGCCGGAGACCGGCTCGGCCGGAGGCACGATATAGCGGTCGATCGCCTCCTTGGTGAGGTAGGGCAGGGCCACGTCCAGCAGGGTGATCAGGATCACCAGGCCGATCGACCAGCCGAGCAGCCGGCGATGCGGGCGGGTAAAGGGGTAAAGCCGCCGTAACAGCCTGACGTCATAAGGCTTTCCCAGCCGGGTTTCCTCGAAATAGCCCGGCTCAGGCCGCATCGCATCCCTCCTCGATTTCCTGGAGGCGATAGGTGCGGGCGAAATAGCGGCTTGATTCCATCAACTGCGCATGGCGGCCCGCGGCGGTGATCCGGCCACGCTCGAGGACGACGATCCGATCGGCGAAAGCGAGGGCCGAGAGCCGATGCGAGGCGATCAGGATCGTCCGGCGGCCGGCGGAATGGCGCAGGGCCCGAGTGATCACCTCGCCGGTTTCAAAATCCACCTGGCTGATGGGATCGTCCAGGAGCAAGATGCGAGCGTCGGCCAGCAGGCAGCGGGCCAGCGCCACCCGCTGCTTCTGGCCGCCGGAGAGCATGACCCCTTTTTCACCAACCACGGTATCGAAGCCCTGTGCAAACCCGTAAGCGGTATCGAGCAGAGCGGCGGCACGGGCCGCCTCGATGAGCCGTTGTTCGGAGACCTCCGGGTCGCCGAATGTGATGTTGTCCCGGATGGTGCCGGCAAACAGGAACGGCTCCTGCGGCATGCATGCGATGGCCGCGCGCAGCTGCTCGAGACGCAGGCCGCGGACATCGCATCCATCCAGGCGGATGCCGCCGGCCATGGGGTCGTAGAGCCGGGGGATCAAGTTGAGCAGGGTGGTCTTGCCGCTGCCCGGGGGGCCGACGATGCCGAGCACCGATCCGGCTTCGACCCGCAGGTCGATATCCGCCAGAGCCGGGGTGCCGCTTTCCGGGTAAGCGAAAGCGACCCCCTCGAAAACGATCTCTCCGGCCAGCGTCTCCAGGGGCCGGGCGTCGGGCGCGTCCAGGATGGCCGGCCGGGTTTCCAGGATGGCGTTGACGCGGTCCAACGATGCTCGGCCTCTCTGGATCAAGTTGGTGACCCAGCCCAGTGCCATCATCGGCCAGGTGAGCAGAGCCAGATAGCTGATGAAGGCGACGAAGTCCCCCGGGGTGATCGCGAACCGAATGACCAGGCGCCCCCCGAAAAAGATTACCAGCGCCATGCTCAAATTGGTCAACAGCAGCATCATCGGGAAAAACGCCCCCGTGATCTTGACCAGCCTTAGGTTTTCGTCGAGGTAGGCCGCCGAGGCCGCCTGCACGCGCGCGGTTTCCAGAGCCTGGCGGTTGTGGGCCTTGATCAGGCGGATGCCGGCCAGGCGCTCCCGGACGGCTTCCGTCAGGTCCGCGAAGGAGGCCTGTACCGACTGGTAGCGGCGGTGCATCCTGCGGCTGAAGACGCGCGCGCTGACGGCAATCAACGGCATCGGGACCAGGACCAGGCCGGTCAGAATCGGGCTGATGTAAGCCATGAGCCCGATGGCGGCGGCACCCATGACCACGGCGTCGTTGAGGGCCACCAGCCCCATGCCAGTGGCCATGCGCACCTGTTGAATGTCGTTGGTGGCGTGGGCCATCAGGTCGCCGGTGCGCGTCCGGTCGAAATATATGGCGGAAAGCGTCTGCAGGTGGCTGAAGAGACGATTGCGCAGCCCCTCCTCCACGCGCCGGGACGTCCCCAGGAGGCACAGGCGCCAGACGTAGCGAAAGACCCCGATCAGAACGGCGATGCCAGCCACGCCGCCGGCGTAAAGGCCCAATGCTTCGGTCGAGGCGCTCATGGCCGTAAGGTCGTCGACGGCCCACTTGATGATCCACGGGACGACGAGCTGCAGACCGTCGACCACGATCAAGCTCAGCAGGCCGATGCCGATCTTGAGACGGTTTTCCGCAAAATACGGTTTGATGATGGATAGCGGGGACATCGACAATCCGTATGAACGTCCAGTTCGGAATGCCTGTTCGAATAACACATGGAACCATGCCGGGCAACGGGAATACACGGAGCGTGCGCCGTTTTTTTGTTTCGTTGACTTTGATGGCGCCGGTTGCTATTCTTGAACAATGGAACTCGGGAATATTGTTGAATATATCGATCGGCAACGCATCCTTTGCGCCGTGGTATTGGAGATTAGAAACCAGCGGCTGAGGCTGCTGACTGAAACCAACAGGGAGGTCAACCTCTCCGTCGGGCGCCTGCTGCACCTCGACAACGCGCGCATCGACCCTGGGATCGGGAGAACCCGAATGGTCGACACGCTCAAAGCGGTCGCCCACAAGCGCAAAGCGCTGATCCCGAAGGTCATCATTCGGGAGCTATGGGAAGTATTGAATTCCGAGCAGCAATGGATCGACGTGGAGACCATGACGGCTTTCTGCTTTCCCGACGCTCCGAACGGCGACCACCGCTCGGCGGTGGTTCGTGCGCTGTTTGACGACCGTCTCTATTTCCGGTTCAATCCGGACCGGTTTTTCCCCAATTCCGAAGAGCAGGTCGAGCGCATTTCAGCCCAGCGGGAGGCGGAGGCGCGGCGGAAGCGCGTCATCGAAGACGGAGGCGAATGGCTGCGTCGGGTTTTGGCTAACAGCGGACGGGCGGCAGCCGATGGTGACGAACACGGCTCCGACGAATATTTGTCCGTCCTCAAATCCTATTACCTTCTTGAAAAAGAAAGCCCGGACGACAGCCTGGCGCGCGGCATGATGGAGCGTGCGGGGCTGGACGGGGCGGCTGATCTGTTCCCTGTTCTGGTTCAGCAGGGTGTGTTCACGGAAACCGAGAATATCGACCTGCTGCGCCTGCAGGTGCCGGTCGAGTTTTCGCCAGAGGTGCAGGCCCGGGCCGAGGCGTTGGTCGGTGGGGGGCAGATCGACCTCACGGACCATCGCCGGCGCGATTTGACTCATCTGAATCTCTTCACCATCGACGGCCAATCCACGCTGGATTTCGACGACGCACTGAGCCTTGAAGCAACCCCTGAAGGGATTTGCCTCGGGATTCACATCGTCGACGTCGCCCATTTCGTGCAGAAGGGCGACCCGGTGGATTTGGAGGCCCAGCGACGCGGCAGCTCCATCTATATGGCCGATCAAAAGATTTCGATGCTGCCGACGAACCTGGCCGAAGGCCTGTGCAGCCTGAAGGCCGGCGAGATCCGGCCGGCCATCAGCACCATGATCGATTTGACCGCCGACCTGGATATTTTGAGGTATCGTCTTTTTCCCAGCTGCGTGCAGGTCAAGGACCAGCGTACCTATTTTGATGTCAATCTGGCCGCGGACCAGGATCCGAAAGTCATGCAGCTTCGCAGCATCGCGCGCAAGTTCCGCGAGAGCCGGCTGGCCGCCGGCGCCGTCCATATCTCCGTTCCGGAGATCAACCTGTGGATCGGGGACACCGGCGAGGTCAACCTCAACCGGGTGAACCGGGAGAGTCCGGGAAGAATGCTGGTGGCGGAGATCATGATCATGGCCAACTGGCTCATGGCCCGTTTTCTGGCCGAACACCGCATGCCGGCGGTGTTTCGCTCCCAGCCCGAACCGCGTGAACGGCTTTATCGCGGGGAGGAGGGAACGCTTTTTCAGCACTGGATGCAGCGTCGCCTGCTGAATCGTTTCGTGCTGGGCCATACCCCGGAAAAGCACTCCGGGTTGGGATTGAACGCTTACGTGACGGCGACCTCTCCGATCCGCAAATACTTCGACCTGGTTACGCAGCGGCAGGTACGGGCTTTCTTCGGGTTAGAGGAACCCTACTCGACCGAGGACGTCGACGCCATCATTCAGGCGCTGGAATCGCCCATGAGCCATGTGGCCCGCCTTCAGACCGGCCGGCAGCGCTATTGGCTCTTGAAATATCTCGAGCAGCGGGTCGGGCAGAAGGCGGAAGCGATTGTCTTGGTGCGGCGCCGGCACAGTTATCAGGTGCTGCTGACCGACTATATGCTGGAGTGCGATCTGGCGCTCACCGGCTTCAGCGATCTCAAATCCGAGGATCTCGTCCAGGTCACCCTGCAGAAGATCGACGCGCGCAAAGACCTTATCACGCTCACGCTTGGATAGGGAGCATAGAGCATGGGGCAGAGGGCATAGGGAAAAACGGCCGCAGAGCATCTTTACCCCCTATGCCCTCTGCCCCATGCTCTATGCTTTCTTATTTCACGCAGATGACGCGCCCGCCCGTGATGCGTTGCAGCTCTTGAGGGGTCAGATGGAAGACCGCCTGCGGAGAGCCGGCGGCGGCCCATATGCAGGGGTATTGCAGCAGGTCTTCATCGATAAATACCGCCAGCGGGTGGGGATGGCCGACCGGCGGAACTCCCCCGATGGCAAAACCCGACTGCGCGCGAACGAAATCGGCATTCGCTTTCAGGACAGGCTCGCCGACCAGTCGAGCCAAGCCGGCCTCGTTGACCCGATTGGCGCCGCTGGTGATAACGAGGATGGCCTGCTGGCTGGTGGAACCCTTGAATACCAGCGACTTGGCGATTTGCCCCACCGCGCATCCGACCGCCCGGGCGGCGTCCTCGGCGCTGCGCGTCGTCTGCTCCATTTCCCTCACGCGTTGCTTCAACCCCAGTCCGTCCAAGACCTCCTGAACTCGGCAGGCATTCGGGCTCATTGGATTTGTCATTCCTTTCTCTTTGTATCGGCGGCTCAAAAGTAGCAGGGAAAATTGAACTTGACTAAATGTGAAACAGTTAATAATAGTTCTTTTGATCAATAAATATTATTCAGGGTGATACATATGGGAATCCAAGAACGCAAGGAACGTGAAAAAGAACGCCGTCGGCAGCAAATCATGGTCGCTGCCAAAAGGGTCTTTTCGGAGAAAGGCTTCAGCAGGGCCACTATGGAAGACATCGCCCAGGAGGCCGAACTCAGCCCGGGGACCCTTTATCTCTATTTTAAGAACAAGGAAGAACTCTATGCCTCGCTTTCACTGCGCATCCTGCAGTACCTGCTCCTGCGCATCGAGCACGTCAACGCCCTGAAACCGGCCGGCCCGGATGAAAAGCTCAAGGCTCTCATGGAGGCCATGTATGATGTCTATGAGTTTGATCCGCTGATCATCATAAACCTGTTCCACCTGCAGTCGAGCGACACGCTGAAAAACCTGACCCCTCAGTTGCTGGATGAGATAAAGGATCTCATCGGAAAATCCATGGGATCGATCGTGAAGATCTTCCGGGATGGAGTGGCGAAGGGGTTGTTCATCGACCGCCATCCGGTCGCCCTGGCCGACACGTTTTGGTCTTTATTTTCGGGTGTGATCCTGTGGATGACCAGCAAGAAGATGATCAGCGAAGGCAAGGACCACATCAAGGAGACGCTCGTGCTCGCTTTTGACCTTTTTTATCGGGGAATTCAAGTGAAAGCAACGGGCGGATCGGATTGAGCCCCCCGGTCGGCTTCGCGGCCGCCGTTATCCGGAAAAAAGCCGCGCGATTTCATCCACCTCAAACGACCGCCAGCGGGTCGGCCGTCCATTCTTAAAGGCCTGAACGCCGCTGCCGCGCTCCGCCACCTCGCCGATGATCGTCACGCGGATGCCCTTGCGCCGCAGCTGAGCCGTTAGCCGGTCCGATGTTCTCGGACGGCAGCAGACCAGCAGGCTGCCCGATCCGATCAACCCGAAAGGATCGAACCGGAGCAGGCGGCTGAGCGTGCGGGTTTCCGGGAAGATCGGGATGCGATCCACGTTCACCTTCAACGCGAAGCCGCCGGCCGCGCTCAGTTCCTCGAGTGCGGTGGCGATTCCGCCTTCGGTCACGTCGTGCATGGCACTGGTGCCTTCCACGCCAGCAGCGACAGCGGCCTCCGGCAGGATACTGATGCCGTCGAGGAAATCGCGGCAGGATTGAAGCGCGCCGGCGGTCATGCCTAGCGCTTGGAGCTTTCGCCCGAGCTCGCGGGCGATGATGGCGGTGCCTTCCACGGCCACGGCTTTGGTCAGCAGGATGCAGTCGCCGGAGCGCATGCGGCGCTTGTCGATCAGGTCGCGGCGGCGGACGGTACCGGCCATCATGCCGGAGATCACCGGGCGACGGACGGCATCGGTAATCTCGGTGTGGCCTCCACACAGGGTGATGCCCCAACGGCGCGATAGTTCTCTCAGTTCGCGGACCACGCACCCAATCGCGGATGGTGTGCTGCCGGGCGGGAACAGGAGCGTCGTCAGCAGCCAGCGGGGGACGGCTCCGGCGGTCGCGATATCGTTGGCATTGACCAGCACCGCATACTGCCCGATGGCATCGGTGGCGAACGTGATGGGATCGGATTTCAAGACCAGGACTTCTTCCCGGGCCACATCCACGGCGGCGATGTCTTCGCCGACTCCCGGGTTGATGAGCAGGGACGGGTCCTCGAATTTAAACTCGGCGAGGAATTCCCTCAGTAAATCGTTGGGGAGCTTACCGGTAGGTAGTGCCAGCCCCAGCCGCAGGATGTTCGGCAACCGGCCGATGGCGGTGATCTGAAAGTGGATGGACGGCGGAATTTCGGACTGCGACGGCTCATCCGCCACCAGGACCGTGATGGCTCCGGCGGCCGCGGCCCGGTCCAGAAGCGCACGTTCGGCCGATGCCACCAGGAGGTTTCCGACAGGGATCTGCATGATCTTCGCGGCCATTCCGAACGGATTCCGGCCGCGGCCGACGGAAAGAAGCTCTTCCCGCAAAATGAGCGGGCCGACGGCTCCTCCCAGTGCGGGCCGAACGCGCTTGAGAAACCGGTCGACCGCCTTGCGCCCGTTCCGGCTCAAGACCGCTGCCGGAAGGCGCTTGGAACGCAGGAATGCGAGCAGGCGCCTGGCGGCCGGGTCGAGCCGCCATCCGCCTGCGGCCGCCAGCTCGCGGCGATCCAACTCGTCCCATGCTTGGCGCCGGTGCGACGCCTTTTTCAGACTCCGGATGAAATCAGTTAACGAGACCTCGTCCGGGACGGAGCCGACCGATCCGCGTGGCCGCTCATCCGGACGGGCGAGCGTTCCCTCCAAATGGAACAAGACAGCTGAAACACGAAACGGCTTATTCATCATCATGAAATAATCCATCCGCCCGCTTTTATGCCACTGCCCCTCGGATCGATCAAGCTTTAAAAAGCGATCGGGGTGGTCGATTCCCGCTCAAGCCGGCCGCCTCGCTTCCGGCAGCAGCCGGGTTTTGACAAGTCTAGATTTCGCCGATATGGTCTTTCATCGTGATGAAAATTCTGCTGATCTATCCGTATTTTCTCGATCGGCGGCTGTACACGGAAGACATCCAATCCCCGCCGATGGGGGTTTTCTACGTGGCGGCCGTATTGAAGGCACACGGCCACGATGTCGAGGTGCTGAACTGGCACGACCGCGAACTCCCGCCGGAGCGCATGGAATCCGTGTTGCGGGAGAAGCGGCCGCAGGTGATCGGGTTTTCGATTTTGCATGCCAACCGTTGGGGAGGGATCGAGATCGCCCGCATCGCCAAGCGGATCGATTCCGCGGTCACGATCGTCTTCGGCGGGGTGGGGGCCACCCACCTTTGGGAGCATTTTCTGCAACACTTCCCGGAAGTCGATTACATCGTTCTCGGGGAAGGGGAAAACACCTTCCTGAAACTGGTGGATCGCCTCG
>CAZEKN010000107.1:0-7705 GCA_964512755.1 uncultured Desulfatibacillum sp.
TGGATTGCATGGTGGCCGCCGTTGCGGATTGAACCCATCTATTTCCCATTCGGGAACCGGTTGATGCGGCACCCGCCGGACCTCAGCTGTTGGTGTGCCTGTTCAAATGCCGGAGTAATATTTCCGGCGTCCCGCCTTTAAGCCGGGCAATAACGGATTATATTGTTGCCTTAATGGCGCCCGTGTCAGCTAATCCATCGCCTGTGGAGGGCATTCCATGAAACGAAACGCTTTCATCGTATGGGTCATTCTCGCGGGGAGCGCCCTCGCGGGAATTCATGCGGCAGCTCAACCCCCAACCGGAAAACCGACGGAAATGAAAAACAATATCGACAGTCTGAAAAAAGCGACATTTGCAGGAGGCTGCTTCTGGTGCAGCGAGGCCGATTTTGAGAAAACCGACGGCGTGGTCGATGCGATCTCTGGCTACACCGGCGGGGCCACCGAGAATCCGAGCTATGAAGATGTCAGCTCCGGCCGGACCGAGCACATCGAAGCGGTCCAGATTATTTACGATCCCGCCAAAATCACCTATAAAGAGCTCCTCAACGTCTTTTGGCGGCATGTGGACCCCACGGATCCGGGCGGTCAGTTTGTCGACCGCGGGGCCCAATACCGTACCGCCATATTTTACCATGACGAGGAACAGCGGCGGCTGGCCGAGGAATCCATGCAGGAGCTGGCCCGAAGCGGCCGATTCAAGAAGCCGGTGGTCACCGAGATCCGGCCGCTCACCCGATTTTATGCCGCCGAGGGGTACCACCAGGACTACTACCAGAAAAACGCGCTGCGCTACAGCCTTTACCGCCAGGGTTCCGGGCGCGACGATTTCATTCGGCAGGCCTGGGGCCAGCCGGCCGATCCGGCCGCCGCTGGAAACAGCGCGGGATATGCCAAGCCCGGTGACACCGAGCTGAGGAAGCGCTTGACGCCGTTTCAATACCACGTTACCCAGGAAGAAGGCACCGAACCGCCCTTTGAAAACGAGTTCTGGAACCATAAACGCGAAGGGATCTATGTGGACATCGTATCGGGCGAGCCGCTTTTCAGTTCAGCGGATAAGTTCGACTCCGGTACCGGCTGGCCCAGCTTCACCCGGCCGTTGGATCCCAACTTCATAATGGAAAAGACCGACCGCAGCCACTTCATGGCGCGTGTCGAAGTTCGCAGCCGGTTCGGCGATTCGCATCTGGGGCATGTTTTTCCGGACGGCCCTCCGCCGACCGGTCAGCGCTACTGCATCAACTCGGCATCGCTGCGGTTCGTTCCGAAGGCCGACATGGAAAAGGAAGGCTATGGGGAGTACCTGGACCGGGTGGAGCATCAGAAATAATTCCAAGGGGGCGGCCCTCATCATGCCCGCATGGAAAGGGGACTGAGGCGGCGTGCACGCCATCGGATCGATTGTCGCCCCCTTTGCGCCATGGCTGCGTCGTTACAGCGGCCGCCACCTGCGGGCGGATCTCATTGCGGGGCTCACCGTAGCCGTGGTCGCCGTGCCTCAGTCCATGGCCTATGCCCTGATCGCAGGTGTTCCGGTACAATACGGGTTGTATGCCTCCATCGTACCGACCATCGTGGCCTGTCTGTGGGGCAGCTCCGCGCATCTTGTGACCGGTCCGACCACAGCCGTATCCCTGGTGGTGTTCACCTCCCTCTCCGAGCTCGCGCCCGCAGGGACCCCGCATTACATCGAGCTGGCATTGCTTCTGGCGTTCATCGTCGGCGTCATCCAGATCGGCATGGGTTTGTCCCGTCTCGGGGTGTTTCTCAATTTCGTCTCCCACTCGGTAATTTTGGGCTTCAGCTCCGGTGCGGCGGTGTTGATCGGATTCAAGCAGATCCCCAATTTTTTGGGGATGAAGCTGGAGCGGGGCGGATCGCTCGTCAGCGCTCTTTGGGAAATGGTGACGCACATTACGGAAATACACGCGGCGACGCTGGCACTGGGTCTGCTGACCATTTTCGTGATCGGAGTGCTGAAAAGATTCCGGCCGACCTGGCCGGGAACGCTCATCGCCATGCTGCTGACCAGCCTGCTGGTGGGGCTCTTCAACCTGGGCGCGCAAGGGGTGGCCGTGGTGGGGGCCATCCCGCGCAGCCTTCCGCCGTTTCACCTGCCGGTCGTTGGATGGAACGAAAACTTCAGCCGACTGATCCCGGGGGCGCTCGCCATCGCTATTTTAGGCCTGGTCGAGGCGGCGTCGATCGCCAAGGCCATCGCCGGTCAAACCCACCAGCGGATCAATATGAACCAGGAATTTCTGGGGCAGGGGCTGGCCAACGCGGCCGCGGGATTTTTCAGCGGCTATCCCGGCAGCGGATCCTTCACCCGCTCGGCGATCAATTTCAGCTCCGGCGGGAAAACCCCGATGAGCGGCATCATCTCCGGAGTGTCCGTGGCCGTTACCGTCCTGGCGGCGGCGCCCTTGGCCGCGCATCTGCCGGTGGCGGCTCTATCCGGCGCGCTGCTGGTGATCGCGGTTGAGATGATCAAGGTGGCCGACATCAAGCGCACGGTGCGCTCGACCCGCAACGACGCCGCCGTGCTGGTCATCACTTTTTTTTCGACGCTTTTCCTGAACATCGAGTTCGCTGTTTACGTGGGAGCGCTGCTTTCGATCGCGCTGCACCTCAAGACGACCTCACAGCCGCGCATCTACTCCACCGTCCCGGATCTGATCAGCGGCAAGATGATCGGGACCACGCACGGCAAGATGTGCTGCCAGATGGACATCGTCCGGATCGAGGGCTCCATTTTTTTCGGCTCGTCCGACTTCGTGCTGGAGGACCTCCAGCGCCGGCTGAAAAGCCATCCGCACATGAGCTGCCTGCTCATCCGGATGCATCAGGTGAACAACTTCGACGCGAGCGGCGTGCATGTGCTGGAGCAGATTGTCGCCCAGCTGGGAGCGCGCGGCGGGGGCTTGTTCTTTTCCGGGGTCAACGCACGGGTCTTCCAGGTGTTCAAGAACTCGGGGCTGCTCCGGGAAATCGGCGAGTCGCACATCAGCAGCAGCACCCGGGCCGCCATCCGACAGGCGATGCGCGAATCCTTCTGCCCGTTTGTCTGCGCCGCATGCGAATTCACGGTCTTCCACGAGTGCCCGGACTTGAAGCGGGGAAACTGGGAAATTCTCGGCAAAGGGGTGCGGCCCCGCTGTCCGCATCCTCCGCGCGATCGCGCGGAGGATATCGGCAAGGGAGGGTGAAGGGAAAGGCTGCTAGACCTGAAGTAAAGTACGTCTTTCCGAGGCAGCGTCCTTTGACCGGATGAAAGGCTGTCTCACCCAACTCCAACCATTTAACTATCCGAATCCGTTAGGACCCCGATGAGGAGCATGCTTTGAAGATACTGGTTGCCATCGATCGAAAACCCACTTCTGCAGCAGCGATTCAGGCCGCCGCCCAAATCGCCGAGCGCCTCAATACGGAACTTTCCGTGATCACCGTGCGTCACGGAACCCACGCCACCGAAACGCCGCCGCCGGTCGGCGTGGACATCCCGGTGCAAGATCGGTCGAGCCTGCCTGACGGCATTCGGATCCTGCTGCAGGCAGCGGACACGCTCGCCGCGTCCGGGTATCTGAACCCGGTCACCCGAATCAGACTCCGCGACCTGCCTTACGGGCATGTCTTTTTCCTTCACAAAGCTTCGGGCGAGCGCATGCTCTTCTCCGAGCGCTTCGGGAACCTGGTGGACGAACTCAACCATGAGATCGCCGAAAACCAGTTCGATCTGGTGATCATCGCCGCGCCGCGCCGCGGACCATTGGGACGGTTTGCGCCGATGAACATCCCGCGCAAGCTGGCCCTGGATCTGCATTGCTCGTTTCTGGTGGTGCGGGGTGGGATGCCCGACGACCGTTATGTGGTGTGCGCCGACGGCTCGCCGTCCTCGCGCCGGATTTTTCCCTTTTTGAAGCGGCTGCTGCCTTCCATCCGGGGAAAGATCGAGCTGGTGTGCGTTCAGAAACCGACCCCCGACCCCAAGGACGTCGCGCAGGCCGAGCACTGCCTGACGCTGGCCAGCGCCTGGCTGGCGCGCTGCGGTAAAGACATCCGCGTGGTTCGGCTGCTGGAGGCCAAACGACTCAAGGCCATCTTGGAGGCGGCCGGGCGCGATGCGATCATCGTCATGGGCGAAAGCCACATGCACGACGTGCGCCGGCGCACGCTGGGAACCCTGCCCATGAAAGTGCTGCCCCGCACCGAAGCCAGTTTTCTCATGGTCAAGCAGCCGACCGAGCCCGACCCGGAGATGTTCGAAGAGTCGTTTTCCTGCGAGTAGCACCGGCCGGTCGGGCTCTATCGAATCAAGCAACCAGCCGGCCGCTGAGCGCCGCTGCAGATGAGCAGGCAACGCCGGCTTTGGCGGTGTTGTAAAAAAGGGGACGGTTATAATATTATGCATTGAATGTTTTGCCGTTACGTGATAGCCTTCGTTCATGCCGAGAAAAGCACGCATAGATGCACCTGGCGCTCTGCACCATATCATTTGCCGGGGGATCGAGAAGCGGAAGATATTTCGGACGGACTCCGACCGGGATGATTTTCTTGAGAGAGTTGCAAAGGCCCTGCTGGATTCCCAGACACCCTGTTATGCATGGGCGCTGCTGCCCAATCATTTTCATCTTCTGCTTAGAACCGGAAATGCCTCCATCGCCCAACTTATGAGGCGGATTTTGAGCGGATATGCCGGCAGCTTCAATCGGCAGTATCGCCGGGTCGGTCATTTGTTTCAGAACCGCTATAAATCGATTTTATGCCAGGAGGATGCCTATTTTTTGGAGTTGGTTCGCTACATTCATCTCAATCCGCTGAGGGTGAATTTGGTTAGCACGATGGATGAATTGGACCATTATACTTACTCCGGCCATAGCACTATCATGGGGCATCGCGATGACGCATGGCAAAAAACGGATGAGGTGCTCAGCCGGTTCGGCGGAAATGCGCGAGTCGCAAAAAAGGCTTATCGCTCGTTTGTGGAAAAAGGAATATTGTTGGGTAAGCGTCGTGAGCTAACCGGCGGCGGGCTGATTCGCAGCCTGGGAGGCTGGAGTGAAGTCAAAGCCTATCGCCGGTTGAGGGAGCATTGCAAAGGGGACGAACGCATATTGGGCGATAGTGACTTCGTAGAGTCGGTTCTCGCGATCCAACGTGAGCATCTGGAGCGCCGCTACGCATTTCAGGCTCAGGGGTATGATTTCAAGAGTGTCGTGACACGCGTTGGGGATTTTTTGGGTTTGGAGCCTGAGACCATCACGGTCCCCGGCAAACAGCGTCACCGTGTGGAAGCCCGGGCGTTGGTATGTTATTTGGCGACACGAGAATTGGGGATGACAGCGATCAGTGTGGCGCGGCTAATGGGGGTTACTCAACCCGCTGTGACCCGCGCGGCCTATCGCGGCGAGGCATTGGCTAAAGAGCGGAACCTCCATTTGGTCACGCCCATCGACTGAGCAAAATGATCTCCCCGGCCTTCAGGCTCCGTTTTTATCTGGTCATTATAAAAACACATAAAATTATACCTGTCCCACTTCAAGGCCTGTCCCACTTTAAGGCTGTAACACCAAAGATTTCAACCCCAAGAAACATCGTTTCGCGGAAGTGCCTTATACGCTGCCGTAACAGGGTGACAACCGGAGCCATCGAGCTCCAGGCGCCATGTCGGGCGCACCGCCTCAACCGTGCACCCCGCTACTTCAATGCCTCCACGCCATTGAGAACATCCTCGAATCGGCTTGCGACGTAGTCCGGGGTCACCTGTTCGTGGGATTTGGCCCCCTGGTTGGAGTCGATGAAAATGGCCCGGATGCCGAGCCGGCCCGCCCCGTAGACATCCCGGTACATGTCGTTGCCCACAAAGATGACCTCGGACGGTGCGAGCTTGAGCCCGTCCAGGGCCTTCTGCATCAGCCTCGGATCCGGTTTCCTGAACCCGTAGTGTGCGGAGATGATGACGGGGTCGAAGTAGCCGTCCAGCCCAACGGCCTTCATCTCGGGCAGGGCGTAGCAGGGCTGCGCGTCGGAAACAAGTGCCATGCGGTAAACAGGGCGCAGCTCATCCAGCACCCGCTTCACGCCCGGGTAGAGCTTGAGGCGTTTCCGGGAGATGCCCCGGTAGATCTGTGCGAGGACCGTGGCCAGCCGCTGACGCGCCGGCGGTTCCATGCCCTCCTCCCCAAGGAAGGCGTTCCAGATGGCTTCCACATCTATTTCCGGGTGCTTCTCGCCGCTGGATTCTTTTTGCCGGTTCATGATTTGGTAGTACCGGTCGCGCACCTCCCACCGATGCAGGTAAACCCCGTGATAGGTGAGGTAATGGGCGATCCCGCGGTAGATCTCTTCCATGGACTCGTCCGTCTCGATGTCGATCAGGGTTCCGTAAAGATCGAACAGGATGCCTTTTATGGCCATAATCCGTCTACCTCAGTGTGGCCTTGGCTTCATCCAGCAGCTGCCGCCGATACCTTCTCTGGATCCAAGGGTTGCGGGCGATGCGCAGCAGGGTGAGCCCCATGTGGAACGGAACGCGGCGGGTGATGGACTCGAAGGCTCGGTCCCGGTCCGAAAAATGGCAGGCATACTCCCAGAGGAAGTGGCCGATGAAGGGCTCCGCCGCCTGATGATGGCCGGTGTGCTGCATGAAGAAGTGCTTGATCTCGCCGGCCACGCGCCCGGCATCGAAGACCCGGTCCGCCCGTTTCATCCGCTCCAGGTCGATGGCGATGACCCAGGCGCCGTCGCCGAAGAGGATGTTGGTGGGTGTCGCGTCGCCGTGGACGAGCACCTGATGGTCCTCCCACATCCATCCCTTCTCCCGCCACCGGTCCCTGAGCCAATAAAGCTCTTGGGATTCCTCCCATCCGATGTGCCCCGCGTATTTCAGCTGCTCGGTGATCCGGTCGAAGTAGGCGCAGTCGCGGTGGAAGTCCACCCGGTCGGAGCTGGCCGTGCGGTTGTGCACGCTGGCGAGGAAATAGGCGAGGGCGGCGAGCTTCTGGAAAAGGGCCCCGTGCGCTCCCTCCCGAATCGCATTTACGATGAAATCGGTGAGCGGCGTGCCGAGGCAGAACTCCTCGACCAGCAAGCTGTTGAGGCTGGCGTTGCAGCCCAGGGGACGCGCGATGTAGTGCGGATATCCGGTGAAACCGACGCTGCGCAGATGGTGGAGGTTGTTGAATTCCCGCTCCATGCGCCAACGGGCAGCCTCCGGAGGGCGGTCCGATACGCCGCCGAAAAACTTACCGATCAGCCGAATGCCGCTGCGCCGGTCTTCGTAGAGGTAGACATGGTTGGATGAGATAAGCCGGAACACCCGGAAGTCGGGGGAGGCGTCATCCACGCCGAGCTGCGGAAGGATGTCGCAGCGGAGATAGTCATGGAGCGGGTCTTTTCGAGATAGATGGCCGAGGTACTTCATATCCGGGCAACTTTTAGGGTATGCGGAAACCGGCAAATCATCCCGGCTTCTTCGGTCCAATAACTGACCATCCACCGAATGTCAAAATTCTCTCCATAATTGGACACAGCCTGAATAATTTCGAGGTAATGAGGCAGCTGGGGCTGACATACATCTTCACGTTTGACGCGCACTAGAGAGGCCAGGGATTCGACATGCTGCCATAAATGGGACACAGAATCTCTGCGAACGGCTCAAGGCATCGAAAAAATGCATGAATGCATGCCTGTCCCCTAACTG
>CAZEKN010000108.1:0-7659 GCA_964512755.1 uncultured Desulfatibacillum sp.
TTTCGGCGTGCGCACCGGTACTGGATTCAGCCGGACATAGAAAGCCTCCGGCAACCGTGCGTAGCTGTTCTCGAATTTCCACCCGGCGTCCGGGCGGTTTTGTCCGCTTCTGGGCGTAATAGGATCCTCCTGCCTCTCAAATGACGTGTATGCCAGCAAAGAATTGGGCTGGAATAGCCGGAGGTCAAGAGGAAGAGGACGACCAGACATTGCCTATTCCGCCTAAAGTTTTTGACGCGCTGACCGAATACATTATCGCCACATTGTATCCATCAATCTTCTCGTTTGGAGGCACTGCTTTTATGAAGAAACGTTCTCTCGGCTTCAAGTTGGTTTTTGGCGGTATTTTGGTCGTGTTGGTTCCGGTTTTGGTGATTGGCTTCTATTCCCTGCACAAATCTTCTGATGCTTTGAGCAAATTGTCTAAAGAACAGGCCGTGCTGACGGCGCACAACCTGGCGGATCTGGTTGAGCTGGCCCTCAGCGAAGAGACCAATATCACCAAAAGTCTGGCAAGCCGGGTTACGGTGAAGGCTGCTGTGCGCAAGGTGAAATCGTCCGGAGTTGATGCGGCTCAGTCGGAAATAACGGCTGTCAATCAAAGCCTGGCTTCTGCGATGAAGGAAAGCGGCAGCAACTACGAGGGCGTGATTGTGGTCGATAAGGACGGCAAAGTGTTTGGGGACTCTGAAGGCGGCAAGCACAAGGGGACCGACATCTCCGGGAGGTCCTATTTCCAGAAAGCCAAGGCTGAGGGCAAGCTGGTTATTTCAGACCCCGTTGAGTCCAAGATCAGCGGCAAATTCATCGCGCCCTTCTGCTACCCGCTTAAAGATGATTCCGGCGAGTTCGTCGGCGCCCTGGTTAATCTGGTAAAAGTGGAATTTTTCACCGATGCGGTCACGGATGTAAAGATCGGGCAAACGGGCTACCCATTTGTGGTGAACGCTGCCGGCATGATCATCATTCACCCGAAGAAGGAGTTGATCAATCAGACCGACATCAGCAAGCTTCCTGAAATGACCGATATTTACAAGGCGATAGGTTCCATCACGAAAGGCGTTGAGGGCTACCGTTTCAAGGGTGTGGACAAGATTGCCGGGTTTGCGAGAATTGAGACGACGGGCTGGAGCATGGTGGTGACCCAGGACGAGGATGAGTTTTTGGGGGCGGCGCATGCGATCCGCAATGCGATAGCGGTCATTGGCGGGGTTTTTCTGGCGCTGACGGTGGTGGCGGTCTTTTTCTTTGCGCGTTCCATCACGCGGCCGATCGGTCGGGTGGTGGAGCTGATCAGCGGGGGGGCGGCGGAGGTGGCGGCAGCAGCCGGGCAGGTGTCCTCTTCGAGCCAGAGCCTGGCGGCGGGGGCCTCGGAGCAGGCGGCCTCGATCGAGGAGACCTCGGCCTCGCTGGAGGAGATCTCCTCGATGACCAAGCAGAACGCGGCTAACGCCGGCCAGGCCAACGGGCTGGTGACCGAAGCCAACCAGGTGATCGACCGGGCCAACGCCTCCATGAGCCAGTTGATCGAGGCCATGAAGGAGATTTCCACCTCGAGCGAAGAGACCCAGAAGATCGTCAAGACCATCGATGAGATTGCGTTTCAGACCAACTTGTTGGCCCTGAACGCGGCGGTGGAGGCCGCGCGGGCGGGGGAGGCCGGGGCCGGTTTTGCGGTGGTGGCCGATGAAGTGCGCAATCTGGCCATGCGGGCGGCGGAGGCGGCCAAGAACACCTCCCGGCTGATCGACGGTTCGGTCAAGCGCATCAAGGACGGCACGGGGCTGGTGGACCATACCAACGAGGCCTTCAGCGAGGTGGCCACCAGCTCCAAGAAGATCGCCGATCTGGTGGCCGAGATCAACGCGGCCTCCAACGAGCAGTCGCAGGGCATCGATCAGATCAACAAGGCGGTTTCGGAGATGGACAAGGTGGTGCAGCAAAACGCGGCCACGGCCGAGGAGTCGGCCTCGGCGGCCGAGGAGATGAACGCCCAGGCCGAGCAGATGAAGGCGGCCATCGGGGAGCTGGTGGGCATCATCGGGGGCAACACGGTTCGCGGCCGGAGCGCAGTGCCGAAGGTGGCGGCGGCTTCCAGGCATGGGAACAAGGGGCTTCTGCAGAAGGCCGCTCCGGTGACGAAGAAGGCCCCGCCGGACCCCGAGCAGATGATCCCGCTGGCGACGGAGGGGTTTGCGGACTTTTAACCTGACTGGCGGCGTGACGTCAGGATTAGAGGGAGTTAGAACGATGACAGCAGACATTGGTTTTGGCGAGAAGGTGGCCGGCAAATATCTGACCTTTGCGCTGGCAAAGGAGCAGTACGGCATTCGGATCATGAAGATCAAGGAGATCATCGGCCTGATGCCGATCACCTTCGTGCCGCAGACCCCGGGGCACGTGAAGGGGGTGATCAACCTGCGGGGCAAGGTGATTCCGGTGGTGGACCTGCGGCTGCGTTTCGGGCTGGAGGAGGCGGGCTACACGGAGCGCACCTGCATCATCGTGGTGGAGGCCCAGGGGGCCTCGGGCACCGTGCCGATCGGCATCGTGGTGGACGGGGTCTCGGAGGTGCTCAACATCCGCGCCGAGGAGATCGAGGAGGCGCCGGCCTTCGGCGGCAGCCTCAGCACGGAGTACATCCTGGGCATGGCCAAAAGCGGGGACGAAATTAAAATCCTGCTCGACATCGACCGCGTGCTCAATGAGCAGCTTGCCGCGGCGATGCAGCTTGCGGCCTGATCCGGCAAGGAAACCGGTATTCTTCCAGATTGGCTTGAAAAAGAATCAGGCCGAGAAACAGAGAAACATCCCGTAAAACACATCTGGTGACGGGAATTGGATCCAAGGGCCCAGCCTACCCCCTGTGGGGTCATGATTGGGCCTTTTGTTTTCCGGCAGAGGACCGGTGAGGCATGAAAAGGGCTTCTTTCGAAAAAGAATGGCAACGCATCTTGAATTGACCTATATTTCAATTGGCCTGACATTTCCATTTTAAAGAACAGGCTTTCGATGAGAGATTTTGATGCGCGAATACCAGTTCGAACAACTCGAGGCCCTGTCGCTCGTGCGCATGTACCTGAAGGTTCTGCCGCGCGGAGAGAAGGACAAGCTGCGGCAGATGACCGCGGAATATCTCGAATTCCGCCGTCGGGTGGACCGTTTTCTGGTGACGTACTTCGGAAGCGTTTGCGACCAGAGCTGCTACCAGAGCCGGCTCAGCGCCTGCTGCTCCCGGGAAGGCATTATTACGTTTTTCGCCGATGTGGTCATCAATCTGCTGTTTTCCGAAGAGGATGAAATTGATGGGTTGGCAAGTGTCTTGCGCCAGGAATCCGGAGGTTTCAAGTGCGTGTATCTCGGCGCTGCCGGCTGCCGGTGGCGGATCAAACCGATTGTCTGCCAGATGTTTCTATGCGGACCGTCAAAAGCCAAGGTGTTTCGCCAGCATCCGGAGGCCGAATCCGAATGGCTCGAACTCGAGCAGCTGCGTAAGAAATTCACATGGCCGGACCGGCCTGTTTTGTTCGACATTCTTGAAAAGTATTTCATCGCCATGGGCTGCGCATCGCCGCTCATGTACATGCACCAGAGCCCTGGTCTGCTGCGGGTCAAACAAAAAGCCGGTATCTGAAGGTCCGATCGGGAGTATATTTTTTGTGCAGAGAATCAAGACCAACGATCGGTTCAGATGATGAGGCCAATAATAAGCGGGATCATAGATTGCATGATAGGCTTAGAAGATTCTTGTTCACCGCCTGCCCGGTTTGGATCTGGATGTAGTCGTGCTGATCTTCCCGGAAGGGCAAGTAGGCCAAGCGGAAGTGGGTAGGATGGATGGTGATGCGGGTGAGCATTTCAGCTATCCGGCGGCGGGGCTTCAAAAAACCGGCCAACACCACCTTCAGGCTTTCGCATGCTTCCTCGACCGGCAACGTTACTGCATAATGGCGTTCCGGCGGCAGCGCCGGGGTCAGCATCTCCTGTGCCTGAATCAGCGTGAAGCTCTCAGCCAACCGCAAGAATGTCTGAGCGCGTACTTTGAAAGCCGGCGTCCAGAAACGGAACTCTCGCGCTGCAACGGACGCATCGATAATTTTCGGCAGGTTGGCGGCTTTCGCCAGATCGCCGTAGTTTTTCAGGGCAATATCTGAGATCTCGCAGGTGATCTGCCAAAAAGGCAGGTGAAAATGGCCTGTCTCCGCGTTTTGCATGCTATCGGATTGCACCCGCGTCAATGTTTCACCCGAAGGATACCATGATGACGTGCAGTTCCGACAGTGCAGCACCAGTGCCGACCGCTGCCCCTCCAGATCCCAGCCGCAGTCCGGGCAAAGCGCGGGAATGAAATTGACGCGCCAATCCGGTTTTTCGTCCTTAAGCTCGATTTCGGGAAAGCTTTCCAAAGGAATCCCGTCGCCGTTTCCGACCGGCCGATCCAGCACGGCATCATAGAGCCGGTCCTTGGCGTAAAAGGGGGAATAGAGCAAACCCATGGATTCTCCTAAATGGGCGCTGTAAAGAATCGGTTTGGGCAGCGTCTGGCTGAAGCGCGTTTGAAATGCCGTGAAGGTTTCTGAGAAAGAATGCGAAGGTGAAATAAAGCGGCCAGGCTGGTCCTGTGAAAGAAATTTGAGCTTCAGGGCCTGTGCCCGCAGGCCGAGGGTAGCCGGCACCCCGGGGAGGTCGGCGGCGCGCTGGTTGACATCCAGGAACTTATGGTCGTTTCCGGAAGGCAGACTGAACAGCAGGGTGCCCTTGAACCGCCAGTAGGGGAAGTAGAAAATATCCTTACCCGCCGGGTTTTTGGCGGGCAGCACATAACGGAAGTAGTCCCGCGTCAAAAGGAACGAGCGGACGCGGCAGAACGGACAGGCGAAGAGCCGGTCGGTTTCCTCCAGATTTGCCGGCGCACCGCACTGCGGACATTGATGGTCGATCCGAAACGTCGTCACAGCTTCTCGCCGCAGTCGTTGCAGTAAATCGATTCCGACAGGTTTGCGGCTCCGCAATTTTTGCACAGGTTCTTTTGCGGCAAGCTTTGCACTGCCAATCCGCACCGCGAGCAGAACTTCATGTTCGGGGCGAGGTTCTTGCCGCAGCGGGTGCACTGAGTGAATACCACCACCTGATGCCCGCATTGGGGACAGAACTTGGAATCCGTCGGGATGCTGCTGCGGCAGTCCGGGCAGACCGGGCTCTCCACGGCGTCGGCCGTCGCTCCGCCCGCTTTGGCGGTATTGAAGTATTGGGCGAACATGGCCGGCAGCATCAGACCTAAACTGGTGCCCATGCCCGATGAGCCTCCCCCCTCGTTTTCCGAGGCTTTTTCCATCGCCATCGCCGCCTTCATTTGCATGAGCTTTTCCATGTCCTTAAAAACGCCCATCCGGCTGCGGTCGTCGATCGCTTTTTGAACATCCGGCGGCGGGGTGATGGCGCTGATGTAAAGATGGGTCAGGCGAATGCCGAAATGACCGAGATCTTCCTCCAGGCGTTGATTCAGCCCTTGGGACAGCGCATCGTATTTCGCCGGGAGGTTGAGGAGGGTATCCAGCGTCTGGCCCATATAATCATTGAAGCGGGAGACAATCACGCGATTCAGATACTCTTCGATGTCCTCGGTGGCATAAATGCCTTGGGTTCCGACCAGCCGGTTGATGAGGAGTGCGGGCTGAACCACCTGCATGTTGAAAACGCCATAGGCGCGCAGACGGACCAAGCCCAGTTCGGTATCCTTATAAGCCACCGGGTCGCGCGTGCCCCACTTGAGGTTGGTGAATATCTTAAGGTTGACGAAATACACCTCGGCGCGCAACGGGCTGTTCATCGCCCAGGGGATGCTGGCGATTTTGGTAAGGATCGGGATGTTCGCGGTTTTCAGGGTGTGCCGACCGGGCCCGAAGACGCCCACGGCTTTGCCTTTGTAAAAAAAGATCGCCGCCTGGCTTTCACGGACGGTCAGCTGCGCTCCCCATTTGATCTCCCCCGAACCTTCCTGAGGGATGCGGTGAACCAGATGTTTCCCGGTTTCGTCGAACCATTCGAGGTTTTCCAAGAAGATGACGTTATTAGCGAGCATGATCCCTCCCAAGGCCAAATCACGGATTATAATCTGAGTCCCTCTGCCAGCCTAATGATTATCGGCGTTTCAGCGTTTAAACTTAAACCGCCCTTACCAGGTTGCATCAGGTTGCATGAGACGGCGGTGGTAGTTATGCTTGGCTATGTATGTCGAACAGGGATGATGATTGAATGCAAAGTAAATTTGAATTGTTATCAGCTTAATTGCGACGCTGAATGCAATCGATGCGCCGTCCGGAACAGGAGGACAAGACCATGCTCCGCATTTCAAAAGAGTCCAGGCTATCGCCGGATGAGATCCTATTACGGGCTTCAAGCTATTTCGGAAAGGGCGGGGAAGGATTGGAAGAAACCGAGCGCGGCTCCTGCTGCATCTCCTTTGCGGGAGGAGGCGGACATGTCACCGTATCGGTGTCGGAGGAAGACCAGCATCGCGAGGTGAACGTGGAGAGCCGTGAGTTCGAGTATCAGGCCAGGAAGTTTCTCTCGTCGATTTAAAGCCGCTCGAACTGGTGCGAAGCTCGCAGGCCCAAGCGCCGAATCACGGGTGAGCGAGCCAGTAGATCAGCGGCACTGTCAGGGCTGCCAGGATGAGCAGCCCCGGAGGCGAGAGATAGGCGGTGTGCCATGGCAGGTTTTGTCGACGGGCTTTCTTGAGTTCGGCAAGAAACCAGTTCCCGACAAGTGTGGCTGCTGCGAGCACCGCTGCCAATTTGAGGATTTCGGATATAGACGGCATGTCGCGTCAGACGGTTCAAGTGGTTTTTGGCCAAGTCCCGGGTCGTTGGCGCGTGCTGTAACCGTCGTGAACGATGAAATTGTGATTGATATTTCCGACGGCTCGTGTATAGTCAAAAATTGCTACGCACATCGAGAGAAGGCCTTGCGATCCGGGGAGTTTCCCAAGTGGCGCGCCTGGAGGGATTCGAACCCCCGGCCTACGGATTAGAAGTCCGTTGCTCTATCCAGCTGAGCTACAGGCGCACAACACTTTTTCCCTATCACATGCGCGATTGCCTGTCCATAGCGATCGGCCGGGCGGCATTCCCGCCTTCTTGACTTTTTCGAAGAGTATCTAATAGTTGGGCCGTGCAATGAAAGCAACAGCCAGAGCCAAGAAAACAGAAAATCAAAAGAAAGGCGGGACGGAAGCCAAGCCCGCCTCGCATAGAAAGGCTTCAAAGGAAAAACGCCCTTCGAAACCGACTCGGACGCAGCCCTCGGTCGTTGGCAAGACTAAACAGGTGCAGAAGAAGGCACCTTCCAAACCAAAAAAATCTGACCAAGCGATGGAACCGATCGAATCTTACAAAGCAAGCCCGAGCGAAGGACTGCAACCCCCCAAGAGGGCCGCTATAACCCAAAAGGATGTGAAGGCTGGCAAGACAAGGAAACCGACTCGGGAGACGCGAACCTTCCCGGGCCAACCCGAGACAGCGGCGGCCAAGGCTGAAGCGGTTGAAAGCGCTCCGGATGAAGATGATGCTGCTGAGGCCAGAAACGGTAAACCGCAGAAATCCCAGAAAGTCGGGAAGAACACTAAATCGGACGATTCCGACAAGGCGCTTGTCAAGT
>CAZEKN010000109.1:0-7622 GCA_964512755.1 uncultured Desulfatibacillum sp.
ATCCGGCGGCAGTTTTCGACTTCCTCCTCGGAAATGGCCGCGGCCGTTTCCAGCGCCAGGGCGCTGCGGGGGCGGTCGTCCGGGGCCGATAGAATCCTCTGCAGGACGCGCTCCACCGCGCGGGCCAGGTTCACGGCCGTGGGACGCGCCGCCGTCAGGCGCGCGGCCGCTCGCTCGAGGTCAGCCTTTCCCGGATCCCCGGGCGCTGCCGTCCGTGCGGCCAGATACATGCCGTAGGCGCCCGTGACGCCGATGAGCGGGGCGCCTCTGACGACCATGTCCCGGATGGCTTGGACGGCTTCATCCACGGTTCCGAGGTGCTGCACCATATGCTCGTGCGGCAGCCGGCGCTGGTCGATGACGCCGACCGTGCGCCCGCCCTCGTCCAGCCAGATCGGACGCAAGGACTTCCCGTTGCGCTTCATCGCGGCTCCGTCAGCGGCGGGCTACATTTTGGCCAGGGCGAAATCGGTCTGGACCTCGCCGAGCAGGGCGTGACGCCGAAACACCTGGCGCATGCGATTGGCGTCCATGTGCTGGTAGACGATCGGTTCCGAATCCAGGACCTCGACGGTCACGTTGGGCTCGCTGCTGCACATGCCCATGCAGCCGGAGGTCACGACGCGGATGTCCTGACGGTCGGCCTCGGCCATCTCCTGCATCAAGGCGTTCATCACCTCGCGGGCGCCGGCTGCGATCCCGCAGGTGCCCATGTGGACCGTGATCTTCACCCGGGCGTCGCCCTGGCGCAGGGCCGTCGCCTTCAGGGTGGTCTCCTTGATGCGCTTCAAATCCTCAATGGTCATCTTTGCCATCGGTGTCCTCCCTCGTTGTTGCGTGAATGTCGCCGCCGGCCAGGTCATGGAGCGACCGGCGGATGGATGCAGTGATATGCTGGATGACGGCCGGGTCGTTCAGGGGGACGTCCTCCAATTGTTTTTTGATGTCCCGAGTGTCCAGCGAAAATTCGTTCTGATCTAACCTGTGGACGTAAACAAAGTCAACATGCGGATTGCCCAAGATCAGCATGCCCAGGGTGGACGCCACGTCGCCCAGCGGGGCGCGGTCGATGTGACTGCGTCGGAACCAGGCCGTCACCACGGTGCCTCCGCCCGGCGGCGCGCTCACCGTGATATCGCCGCCGCAGCGTCGCGCCGCCGCTGCCAGCAGCGACAGCCCCAGCCCCACCCGCCGGGTGGTGCGGGTGGTGACGAACGGGTCATCGACGCTGCGGATTTTTTCCGCCGGGATGCCTCGGCCGTTGTCCTGTATCGTGATCTGGAGCCGATCGTCGGGCGCCGATTCCTCCACCCGGACGGCGATGCAGTCGGCGCCCGCCGTAATTCCGTTTTCGACCACATCCAGAATATGCAGCGACAGCTCCCGCACTTAGGTCACGATCCTTCTGCCCCCCTCGCCGCGCAGGGCCAGGCCGATTTCGGAAAGGGTCGGCGCCGCCATGCTCAAGATCGTGTAGGCGCGGCCGATGTCTTTGAGAAAATGGGCGTCCGAGGAAGTGATGCAGGGCCGGTCTCCGATTTCAGGCAGGGCCGTACGCGCCTGATGCAGGGCGATCCGGTAGGAGATCTCGACGCCGTCGAGCACGAGGTCCGGGGGGATGAAGCCGAGCTGGTTGATGATCCCATTGACGGGGCGATCCACATGAGAACTCAGGCTGAGCCCGTTCAGGGCATGGGTTTGGCGCACGATGTCTCCCAATCCGTGCCGTGTCGCGCCGATCAGCAGCCGGGGGTTTTCGCCCAGCACCTCGTTGTCTTCGTTGGCGACGATCTGATAGCCGAAGACCTCGGGTTGATTCTGGCCCTCCAGGCCGCCATAGACCCATTCCTGCATGGCCAGGGCGTGCTCCAATTCCTCGAAGATCGCCAGGATGTGAACTTCTTCCTTGGAGCAGATTTCGAGGCCGGGCAGGACGCAGATCCCGTGGCGTTCGCCTTCGCGCCGGACGGCGCCGGTGTTTTCGCTGGTGTTGTGGTCGCAGATCGCGATCAGATCCAGCGCGGCATCCCGACAGCTCTGAATGATATTGCGAGGGCTCATCTCCCAGTCCCCGCAGGGAGACAGGCAGGTATGAATATGCAGATCGGTCTTGAATTCCCTCAGCACGTCGGGTTTCCCGGTAGACATGGGCCGATGGGGCTACGGTGTCCGGCCGGCTCCGACCCCGAGGGCGTAGAGCCGGCCGGCCAGTTCGAAGGCCGAAAACGGACTGGTGAGGACCGGCAACTGCTCCTGGTCGGCTTTCTGGACGGTTTCCACGTCCGGTTCCCGTCCGCCGGTGATGACGATGGCGGCCATCTCCCTCAAAACCGCCACGGCCACAATATTCAGATGGCCCTGAACCGTCATCCAAATGCAGCCGACCGGGGCCTTCGCCATGACGTCGCTCAGCAGGTCGCCGCAATATCCGCCCTTGACCTCGCGATCCAGCCCCAGTTCTCCCGCGATCACCTTCAGGTTGAATCCCTCGACGAGCTCTCTGACTCTCATCCGTGCTCCTTTCCTGAACCGGCGTCCGCCTTGCTTCGTTCACGTTTCAGACTCCGCATGCAAACCCAAACGCAATCCGTGAGCCTTGCCTCGCCGTGCACGACGTCTTCGGCAAAGGTGCGGCAGTCGGGAGCGCCGCAGGCCCCACAGTTGTGATTTCCGAGTTCGGCCACCAGTTGTTCGATCCGCTCGGCATCGGCCAGCGAAAGGGTCGGCTTGCGGGAGCTGAAGAACCGGCGCAGCACCTCCGGGCTTTTTTCGAGCTTGAACTTTCCCTGCTCGTATTGGCGCAACAGGACATCCCGCGGCAGCCTACGGCCCATACCGAAGGTGGCGACCATCTTCTGAACATGCCGCTTGGCGATATACTTGTCGACGACCGCCAGGGCCCCTCCCAAGCAGGCCTCCCGGCAGGTGCGGAACTCGATGTACTCGATGTCCTTGAGGAGGCCCATTTCGATTTTATTGAGATAATCGACGGTCTCCTTCAAGCCGTGCACGGCCAGTGAATTATCGATTTCCATCCGCGTGATCTCGCCGCCGGACATGGCGCTAAAAGCGGCATCCGCGGTGGAGCAGGTCTCGAATTCGAAACGCGTCCAGGAGAACGGTATCCGGTCCGATGCCAGGACTTTTTCCACCTGGGGTTTCAAGGTTGGGTAAATGTCGTTGATCCCGACGGCAACTTCCGCGGGCCGGGGGCGACCCGGATCGATCCGGAGGGTCGAGGTGGCCAGGGTCGGGCAGGGGTTGATGTAATAGAGGATGACCTTCTGTTGCTGACTTTCGTATTCGGGGATGATGCGCTCCCGGATTTCGCGGGTCATCAGCCTCACCGGCCGGAGCACCGGCAGAAGATGGGGCAGCAGGCTGGGAAATTGAAACGCGATGAGGCGCACCACCACCGGGCAGGCCGGAGAGATGAGCGGCCAGGGTGCTTCGCGGGAGGTTCGGTTGCGGCGGACGAACTCCGCTGCCGCGAATTCGAACATTTCCGAGAAAAACGACATGTCGACCGTGTGGTGAAACCCCATCTGTCGAAGCGCCATCAGGACCCCGCCAGGCATGATGCTGGGGAACTGGGCGTACAACACCGGGGAGACCAGGGCGATGGCCACGTGATCGCGTCCGATGGACTCCGGCAGCTGCGTGGTGGAGCTCACGGCACCGGCCGGGCAGACCCGCAGGCAGGCGGCGCAGCCGATGCACTGGTCGACGAAACGGACCGACTTCTGCCGGCGGATGCGGATGGCGTTGGTGGGGCAGACCTTCAGGCACTCGGCGCAGCCGGTACATCGTTCTTCGTGGAAACGGACGTAAAAGGGGTCGCTCGGCTCAGGAGTCATTGTCCACTCTCCGGGGAACCCTGGCCAGGTTCAGATGGCGTGGCCGGCTGGTGCCGCTGGGACGGGCGGAGCCATTGGCAGTCGCTCAGCTCCGCCTCGCCCCGGACGACGTCCTCGGCAAAGGTCGGGCAGTCGGGTGCGCCGCAGGCCCCGCAGCCCCAGCCGGCCACGGTGTCCAGGATTTTTTCAATGTACACCATTTGCTCCAGCGACAGCGCCGGCTTGCGGTCGCCAAAAAAACGGGTCAAGGTCAACGGGCTCTTGTCGGGCTTGAAGCGGCCCTTGTCATAGAGGTGCCGGATGGTGTTGCCGGGAACCCGCCGGCTAAGGCCGTTCCGATGCAGCATGCGCTGGACATTGCTCCGGGCCAGGTACTTGTCCACGGCGCTCAGTACGCCCCCGAGGCAGCCTTCGCGACAGGTGCGGAACTCGAAATACTCAACTTCCGGGAAAAGCCCCATTTCGATTTTTTGGAGGTACGCGATGGTATCCCTCAATCCGTGCACGGCCATGGATTTTTCGATCCGCATGCTCGCGATTTCACCGCCGGACATGGCGACCAGAGCGGCATTGGCGCTGGCACAGGTTTCATATTCAAAGTGGGTTTCGGAAAACGCTGGCACGTCGGACAGAATCGCGTCGATGCGCTGATTCAGGTCGGGATAAAGATCGTTGATGCCGATCGACACCTCCGCATGTTTCAGCGGGGCGCCCTCCGGGCCCAAGCGCTCCTGCTCCATGGTCGGGCAGGGGTTGAGGTAATACAGGACCACCTGTCGGCCCTGGGCCTCGTACGAGGGGATGATGCGCTCTTTCACCTCGCGCGCCATCAGGGCCACCGGCCGCAGCACCGGCAGCACATGCGCCAGCAGGGCGGGAAACTGGAAGGCGATGAGCCTTACCACGGCCGGGCACACCGGCGAGATGAGCGGCCACGGCGCCTCACGGATTTCGCGGTTGCGCCGGATGAATTCGGCGGCGGCGAATTGAAACATCTCCAGGAAGATGGACATGTCGATCGTATGCCGGAAGCCCATGTGGCGGAGTCCCAGCAGGACGTCCTTCGGCATGGCCTTGGGGAACTGGGCGTAGAGCACCGGCGATACGAGCGCGATGGCCACATGGCCGTTGCCGATCTGCCGCGGCGGACGGGTGGCGGCGCTGATGGCGCCGGCCGCGCACGCCCGGATGCAGGCCCCGCAGCCAATGCAAAGGTTTACCAGACGAATCGACGTGCGGTTGCGGATCCGGATAGCCCGGGTCGGGCAGACTTTAAGGCATTCGGCGCATCCGGTGCATCGCTCTTCGTGGAAGCGGATGTAGCCGGTCGCGTACTCGGTTTTCATGGTGTCCCTTCCGGCGACCCTAGAAAAAACGTCATGCTGGCACGTGTCCGGATGCCAGGTTCAGACTCGATCTGGATTTCATCCGCATTCTTTTGCATGTTGGGCAGCCCCATGCCGGCCCCGAAGCCCATTTCGCGCGCCTCATCCGAGGCGGTGGAGTAGCCGGGCTGCATCGCCAGAGAAATATCTTGAATTCCCGGCCCCTCATCGATGATTTCGATGGTCAGGCGGTCGTTTTCGATGCTCAGGTTCAGCTCGCCGTCGCCGCCATGAATCACCACGTTCATCTCGCCCTCGTAGCTGCAGATTGCGATTCGGCGGATCAGGCCGGGGTCCCAATGCATCGATTTGAGCAAGTTCTGGACGTGGATGGACGCTTCGCCGGCATGCACAAAGTCGCGCGCTTTGATGAAATAGATTTTTTTGAGACTGGCCATGGATTCGCAGGGGAACGCAGCCTCCGCGTGCGGGCGGAAGGAGGTGCAGCCGCGGTCGACGCAGCTGGATTACCGTCGGCCGTCAAGCCCCGTTAAGCCGCGGGCATGCAGCCGGCCGCAGCAGACAAACATCGAATAGGGGCTTGTAAAAAGCGGCATGTCTTCGGTCTGGGCTACCGCCAAAACCTCCGGCGGCGGCCGTTTTCCCCTGACAAGAACGACGGCCACGACGCCGGCGATCTTGGCGGTCCGAATCGTCTGGATAGTTGTCAGACCGGTCATGAGCAGGGTGCCGTCGGTCGGCCGGGCCAGCACGTCGCTCATCAAATCGCTGGCGCCACAGCGCGTGATTTCACTGTTCAGCCGGTCCTCTCCGTTCAACGTGGTTGCATCCAGTTCTTGCACAATATCGCGTAGCTTCATAGGCTCCATCCCAACCCGATCCGTCTGTGTGCAGGCCCCACGCCTCAGCGTACCTGCGGGTGTCACGGCCGCCGTGAAAAGAAGGACGCATGAACGATCAGTAAGATGAAGGAGTATAGATGGCAGGGGCTGGGGTGTCAAGAAATGGTGCCGGTCCGCACCGGCGTTCGCGAAGGATAAGCGCCTGCGGACCGGATCCGCCAAGCGACGGCGTTTTGATAACTTCAAGAGATTTACAATCTCGGCCGTTTATTCAAATTATTTTATTAATATCTGAATATTCTTCTTGACCAAAGCTAAATTATAAAATAATTAACGTAAAAATTGATAAAAATATTAATGCTACGGTAACTGCCGCCATGGATGAAATCAGTTTTAAAATCTTAAAAATTCTCCAAGAGAAGGCCAGAGTGCCGAACATCGAGGTGGCCCGCCAGGTGGGGATGGCACCGTCGGGCGTGCTGGAACGAGTGCGCAAGCTCGAAAAGCAGGGGATCATCGATGGGTACGAAGTCCGCCTGAACCCCATCCGGTTTGACCGCGGTCTGGTGGCGTTCGTTTTCATCCGTCTGCAAGCCAACAGCGACCAGTCCAGCCTCGGCAAGGCCTTGGCGGCGATTGCGGACGTCCAGGAGGTCCACTATGTGTCCGGTGAAGATGGTTTTATGGTCAAAGTCAGAGTGGCCGACACGACCCAGCTCGAGCGCGTGCGCCGCGAGAAGATCGCGGCCCTGCCGCAGGTGCGGTCCACCCGCACCGTGATTGCGTTGCATACCTACAAGGAAACCGCCCGCATTCCACTGGATGACTCCGCCATCCAGAAACTGAAAAAAAGGAGAACGTGAACCATGCCGATGTCCGTTGATTTCGAAAGGCGGCTCTATCCCATCCTCGATCGGGTGGTCGCTCATTTTGGCACCCCGTTTCACATCTATGACGAAGCCGGCATCCGCCAGACGGGAAAAGCCTTGAAAAACGCCTTCGCCCAGGTGCCGGGCTTCCGGGAGTACTTTGCCGTGAAGGCGCTTCCCAACCCGAGCATTCTCGCGGTCATGCGGGAAATGGGATTCGGTTTCGACTGCAGCTCGGCGCCCGAGCTGATGCTCGGCCGCCGCATCGGAGCGCGCGGCGAGGACCTGATGTTCACTTCCAACAACACGGACCGGCGCGAGTTCGAGGAGGCGGCACGCGACGGCGGCTGCATCCTCAACCTGGACGACATCACCCTGGTGTCGAAGGTTCCGAAGTTCCCGGAGCTGATCTGCTTCCGCTACAACCCCGGTCCGCGCCGCACCGGAAACGCCATCATCGGCAACCCGGTGGAGGCCAAGTACGGCCTGGCGCACGAGCAGGTCGTCGAGGCCTACTGTCTGGCCATGGCCCGCGGCGCCGCACGGTTCGGAATCCACACCATGGTGGTTTCGAACGAGCGCGACTACCGGTTCATGGTGCAGACCGTGGCGATGTTGTTCGAGCTGATCGAATGGGTGTCGCAGGAGCTCAACATCCGCTTCGAGTTCATGAACATGGGCGGCGGCCTGGGCATTCCCTACCGGCCG
>CAZEKN010000110.1:0-7543 GCA_964512755.1 uncultured Desulfatibacillum sp.
ACTTCGACCCCATCGTCATCGACGAGGGCTGCGCCATCGAGTATTGCCATGCGGTCGAGCGCCTGTTCGCCGCCGTCGATTCCCGACATGTCGTCTGGATCAGCCTCGGGGCCCTGCGGTTCATGCCGGAGCTCAAGGCGGTGGTGCAACGGCGTTTTGAACGCTCGAGGATCCTCCATGGCGAGTTCATCGACGGTTTGGACGGGAAAATGCGCTACTTCAAGCCGCTGCGCATGAAGGTTTACCGTGATATCGTGGACGCCATCCGGGCGCATGCGCCGGAGGTTTGCGTCTACCTTTGCATGGAGGACGACGAGGCATGGCGGCACGCCCTCGGATTCACCCCTGCGGAGCGCGGTGGCTTGGCGCGCATGCTGGACGAGGCTGCTGCCGGGCGGTGCGGATTGGATCGCCCGGAGGATGCTCTGTCGTGAAACGTCTAAGAAGCTTGCCCGGCCCGCGCCGGTCGAATCGGGGCTGCTTCCTGGGCCTGCTTTTGGTCGGGCTTTTTCTTTGGACGGCGGCGCCCTGCGGCGCCGAGAGGGTCACGGTCAAGCGCGTCAACGACGGGGACACGGTTCAGCTGGCGGACGGGCGGCTGGTGCGCTACATCGGCATCGACGCACCGGAGATCGATCATGCGCGGCACACGGCGCAGCCGATGGGTTTTGAGGCGCGCACGCGGAACGCCGAACTGGTCGAGGGACGAACGCTGCGGCTGGAATTGGACATCGAGCGGTTGGACGACTACGGCCGCACGCTGGCCTATGTCTTTCTGCCGGACGGCGCGATGGTCAACGAACGGCTGCTGCAGGCGGGGCTGGCCTTCTGCCTGTCCACCATGCCGAATGTCCAATACGAAGGCCGGCTTCTGGCGGCGCAACGCACGGCCATGCGCGCGAAAGCCGGCCTCTGGCGGAACTGGAGCGAGCCGGGCGGCCGTTATATCGGCAACCGCAACTCCCGCCGCTTCCATCTGGCAAGCTGTCCCGAAACCAAGCGCATCGCCCCGCGCAACCGCGTGATGTTTTCGACCCGCTGGGACGCTTTCTGGTCCGGGTACGCCCCTTCCCGGGACTGTCAACCGGGGCTCTGACGCCCTAATCTTTTTCCTTGGCCTTGGCCGCCGCCTCGATGATCTTCTGGCTGATGTGTGCGGGCACTTCGTCGTAGTGCGAGAACTCCATCCGATAGATGCCCCGGCCGCCGGTCATTGAGCGCAGATCGGGCGCGTAGGTCTGGAACTCGGCCATGGGAACATAGGCGTTGATGATCTGGTTCTTGCCGGCGTTTTCCATGCCGAGCACCCGGCCGCGTCGGCTGTTCAAGTCGCCCATGATATCGCCCATGAATTCGTCCGGGGCGATCACGGTCACCTTCATGACCGGCTCGAGCAGGACCGGGTCGGCCTGCTCGGCGGCCTTGCGGAAGGCCAGCGAACCGGCGATCTTGAAGGCCATTTCCGAAGAATCCACCGCGTGATAGGAGCCGTCGTCCACCGTGGCCTTGAAGTCGACGCAGGGGAAACCTGCCAGCACACCCCGTTGGGCGGATTCGACGATGCCCTTTTCGACCGCCGGGATGTACTGCCGCGGAATCGATCCTCCCACGATGGCGTCGACATACTCAAAGCCCTTGCCGCGGGGCTGGGGCTCGAACTGCACCCAGCAATCGCCGAACTGGCCATGACCGCCGGTTTGTTTCTTGTGACGACCTTGGACGCGGACTTTTTTCTTGATGGTTTCGCGGTATGGAACCTTGGGAATGTTAAGCTGGACTTCAACGTTGAATTTGCGTTTGAGCCGTTCGACGGTGGTCTCGATGTGGATCTGGCCCAGCCCGTGCAAAATGATCTCTTTGGTCTCGGCTAACCGGTCGATCCGTAGCGAGGGATCTTCCTCCAGAAGCTTCGAAAGCGATGTGAAAACCTTGTCTTCGTCGCCCTTCGACTTGGGAGCCAGGGCATAAGAGATCAGGGTGGGCAGTGGAGGGGTAGCCGTGTAAAGGATTTTGTTGGCCTCGTCGCACAGCGTATCCCCCGTAGCGGTTTCCTTGAGTTTGGCGACGGCCACGATCGAACCCGGCCCGGCGCCCCCGGCCGGTTTCTGCTCCTTGCCGAGAATCACCAGCAGTTGGTTGTAACGCTCACGCACTTCTTTTTTTGAATTGTAGAACGTCCCATCGCTGCCGATGGACCCGGAAAATACCCTGAACACGGTGAGCCGGCCGGCGTATGGATCCGTGATCGTCTTGATGACCAGCGCTGAAAACGGTGCGTCGGGAGCCGGTTGACGTTCGATTTCGTTTCCGCTGGCAGGATCCTTGCCGGTCCGTGGACCGCCGTCGACGGGAGAGGGCATGACGGCGGCCATGAAATCCAGAAGCAGGTCCACGCCGATGTTTCCGGCAGCCGAACCGCAGAGCACCGGAGTAAAGGTTCGAGCGAGAACGCCCTTGCGCAGGGCTCCTCTGAGATCATCCTCCGAAAGGGTTTCGCCTTCGAGGTAGCGTTCGACCAGGGCATCATCGGCTTCAGCGATATTTTCGATGAGCGCTTCCCGTTCGGCCTCGACCGTTTCTTTCATCTCCGCCGGAATGTCCGTCGCTTTGGCTTTGCCGTCCTCCCCGTAGACGTAGGCTTTCAAATTGATCAGGTCGACGATGCCCCTGAATTCGGTCTCGGCGCCGATCGGAAGCTGAAGAATGATCGGCTTGGGCTGAAACATGCCCTTGGCATCTTCGAATGTCCGTGCAAAATCCGCACGCTCGCGGTCCAGTTTGTTGATGAAGATCGCCCGCGGCAGCTTGAAGTCGTCGAGGAACTCCCAACCCAGTTCGGTTTGCACCTTGACGCCGTCCACGCCATCGATGACGACCACCGCTGCGTCAGCCGCTTGCAGACAAGTTTTGGTGTCGGAGAAGAAGTTTTGGTCACCCGGCGTATCGATCAGCGTGATGGAGTGCTTTTTCCAGTTCACCTGGTGAAATCCGGTGCTGATGCTGGAAGTGCGTTTGATCTCCTCAGGTTCGAAATCCAGCGCGGTGTTGCCCTCTTCGATGCGCCCCATGCGGTTGATCACGCCTGCGTCGAAAAGCATGGCCTCAGCCAGGGAGGTCTTGCCGGCCCCGCCATGGGCCACCAGTGCGATGTTGCGAATGCCTTCGACTTTCTCGCTCATTTAACATCCTCTCCTTATTGGATTTTTTTACCGAAATCGAGATGTAAAGTTTGATTTCTATCCATTTGAAATAAAAAAATCAAGCCCCAAAATGAAAAGCCGCCCGCGATCGGACGGCACTTCATTTTGGGTGTTTTGCTCGCGAATACAGGCGTGCGCAAAGCCATCTACTGTGTGCGCAATAGCATGAAGAATTCCTTGTTGCCTTTGGGGCCCTCAATCGGGGAGGGGACTGCTTCCGAACACTCCATGCCGAGGCTGCGGAAAAAAAGACCCAACTCGGCGATCACCCTGGAATGCTGGTCCGCCTCCCTTACAATACCGCCCTTGCCGACCTGCCCTTTGCCGACTTCGAACTGCGGTTTGATCAGGGGCAGCATGTGGCCATTGGGTTTCAAGAATTTCATCACCGAAGGTACGACAAGTTTGAGCGAAATGAACGACGCGTCGATAACGATGAGGTCAACCGCTTCGTGGATTTTTTCAAAAGGCATATGACGGATGTTGGTCCGCTCGATGACCACCACGCGCGGGTCCTGACGGAGATTCCAGGCCAACTGGCCGTAGCCCACGTCAACGGCGTAGACCCTAGTTGCTCCTTTCTGAAGGAGGCAGTCGGTGAAACCGCCGGTGGACGCACCGACATCCATGCAAATCCACCCGCAAACATCCAAGGCAAAGGCTTCCAGCGCGCCGGCCAGTTTCAATCCGCCGCGGCTGACGTACGGGAGATGTTCACCTCTGATTTCGATCCGGCTGTCGGAGCGGATGGGGGCACCCGGTTTATCAACGATCTGCCCGTCCACGGCCACGTTGCCGGCCATAATCAGCGCCCGGGCGCGCTCTCGGCTCGAGGTGAGTCCTTGTGCGAGCATGATCAGATCGAGCCGTTGGCGCGAAGGTTTCACGGAGTCGGTTACGGGCGGACGGAGGCTATCCTGGTATGGAAAGAGTGGCCAGCATTCGGAACGTAATCGTTTTGCTTGAGAAAACGAAATGCGGTCCTGGCAATGGCGGCAGCGTTCAGGCCGTAGAGGTTCCGCAGCAGCGATTGGGGACCGTGCTCCACGAAGGCGTCCGGCAGCCCAATCCGCTCCAACGCCACGGATTTCAGGCCTGCATCGTTAAACGCTTCCAGCACTGCGCTGCCGAAACCTCCCTGGCGAACATTTTCCTCGATGGTTAGGACCCGGGGAATCCGGCGCGCCAGATCGACGGCCAACGAGACATCCAGCGGTTTGACGAACCGGCAGTCCACAACGGTCGCGTGGACGCCCTGGTCCGCCAGCAAACCGTGGGCGGCCAGTGCCTCCATCACCGAGGCGCCAACGGCCATGAGGACCACGTCATGCCCTTCCTTCAGCACCTTGGCCCTGCCGATCCGTATCGGAGTTACAGCGGACAGGGGAGGGCAGCCGACAGCCGGTCCACGGGGATATCGGAAAGCAACCGGTCCGTCGTGATGAAGCGCTGTAAGCATCATGCGTTTTAATTCGTTTTCATCGCGGGGGGCCATAACGACCATATTGGGCAGGCTGCGCAAGTAGGAATAGTCAAAAATCCCATGGTGGGTGGCACCGTCTTCACCGACGAGGCCGCCGCGGTCCAGGGCCAGGATCACCGGCAGGCGCTCCAGGCAGACATCATGAAGGATCTGGTCATAAGCGCGCTGCAGAAAGGTGGAATATATGGCCACGATGGGCCGAAACCCTTCGGCCGCCAAGCCGGCTGCAAAGGTGACCGCATGCTGTTCGGCAATGCCGACATCGAAAAAGCGGTCGGGGTAAAGCTGGGCGAATTTTGAAAGGCCGGTACCCTCCGGCATTGCAGCCGTGACGGCAACCACTCGCTCATTCTTTTGCGCCAGCTCCACCATCGTTTCTCCGAACACTTCGGTGTAGGTCGGCGTCTGCGGTTTATGGTCGAGGCAGGTGCCGGTGCCCACATCAAAACACCCGCAGCCGTGAAAATAGACGGGGTTCTTCTCGGCAGGGGCGTATCCTTTGCCCTTGGTGGTGGTCACATGCAGCAGGACCGGCTCTCGGATATATTTAATATTATTTAATATATCAATAAGATGGTCGATTTTGTGCCCGTTGATCGGGCCGAAATACTCGAAATTGAAAGCCTCGAAGAGCATTCCCGGTGTAACAAACGATTTAAATGATTCCTCCGTGCGCTTGGCGAGTTGGTAGATGTCTTCGCCGATGCGTGGCAGCTTTTTAAAGAAAAAACCGAGCTCCCGGCGCAACTCCTGGAGCTTTTTAGCTGAAAACGTTCGGCTTAAAAAGGACGACAGCGCGCCGACGTTGCGAGAGATGGACATCTCGTTGTCGTTCAGGATCACGATCAAATCACGTTTGAGGATGCCGCCGGCCTGATTCAACCCCTCGTAGGCCAACCCGGCCGTAAGTGAGCCGTCGCCGAGTACGGCAACTACTTTTGCATCTTCCTTCTTGAGAAAGTTGGCGCAGGCCATCCCCAGTCCGGCCGAGATCGATGTGCCGCTGTGGCCGGTGGAAAAGCTGTCATAGGGGCTTTCGCTGCGACGGGTGAAACCCGAAAGGCCGCCGTGCTGCCTTAGACTGGGAAAGTCGGCTCGGCGGCCGGTAAGGATTTTATGGGCATACGCTTGATGCCCGACGTCCCAGATCACCCGGTCCTTGGGCGTGTCGAAGACGTAGTGGACGGCGATGGCGAGTTCCACGGCACCCAGGCTCGACGCCAGGTGTCCGCCGGTACGCGATACCACTTCAACAATCAGCTTGCGGATTTCAGCGGCAAGTTGCGGTAGTTTTGCCCGCGGGAGGCTTTTAAGATCGGCCGGTGAATTGATTTCATCCAGCAGATTCACGGACGGTGGCATTTCCTGTTTCTCACTTGTTTCGCTCAATAACATAGCGCGCGATGGTTCGCAGCGCTTCGGCTTCAACGCCGAAATCGGAAAGGGACTCAATGGCCGCTTGAGTCAGATTGTGAGCGAATTCTCTGGATTTTTCAAGACCCCAAAGGGTCGGGTACGAGTTTTTTCGGCGGACTCGATCCGTGCCGGCTGCCTTGCCCATGACGGCCGGATCGCCTTCCACATTCAAGATATCATCCACCACCTGAAAGGCGAGGCCGATCGCTCGTCCATATTCTCGGATGGCGTCGACCTGCGGGGGACTCCCGCCGGCGACGATGGCTCCGGCAGCCAGCGCCGCTTCGATCATTGCGCCAGTTTTTAATGCATGCAAGTGCTGCAGGTCCTCAGGGGTCAGCGTCCGGCCCTCGGAGTGCATGTCCAGCATTTGGCCCTGAACCATGCCGGACGGTCCGGCGGCGACGGCAATGATGCAGATGACTTCCAAGGCATGTTCCGGGCTCTTGCTTTTCATGGATGCGAGGACTTGAAAGGCCAAGGTATGCAGCGCATCGCCTGCCAGAATGGCCGTTGCCTCGTCAAAAGCCACATGGCAGGTCGGTCTACCTCGCCGCAGCTGATCGTCGTCCATGGCCGGCAGATCATCGTGGATCAGGGAATAGGTGTGAATCATCTCCATGGCGCAAGCCACTGGGAATACCCCTTCCGGGTCACCACCCACCGCCTCGCAGGCAGCTATGCAGAGATTGGGCCTCAACCGTTTGCCGCCGGCCATAAGGGAGTGGCGCATGGCTTCAAAGAGCCGCGCGCCGTCGGCAGATGCTTCAAGATACCCCATAAGATAGCGATCAAGCAGCGCGTTGTTTCGGGAAAAATAGGCGGTAAGGTCAAACATTTTATTCTGCATCCGGTTCATGGGGCTCGGCCGAAAAAGGCTTTTCAACAGGTCTGCCGGTACTGTCCTGCATCAGCAGGGTGATCTTGCGCTCGGTCTCTTCGAGTTTCTGCGAACAGAAACGCGAAAGCTCCATCCCTTCTTCAAACTTCTTGATGGCCTGTTCGAGGGGTAATTCACCAGCCTCGAGCTCGGTCACGATCTGCTCCAGTTGTTTAATGGATTGTTCAAACGTTTTCTTCGCCATGGGTCGATTTTCCTTGTATGTTGCAGAGCAGGGTGCCGCCGGCCAGTAGGACTTCGATATCGTCGTGCAGCGATACCTGATCGGGATGTGTGACGACTCGTTTTTCGATGAGGGTGCGTGTAATGCTGTATCCCCGATCGAGGATGGTCAGCGGATTAAACGCGTTCAATTTAATCGTGTGCTCGCGAATAGTCGACAGTTTGATTGATATAATTTTAAGAAGTATTTTAAATAAATTATTAACAATTAAATCAAGTTTTGAATTATATTTTCGAACTTGTGCTAGGGGCGAAACCGCTTCCAATCGGTGAACCAGCCACTGCAACCGGTCGGACGTGTGCTGAATCCGCAGCGGAAGC
>CAZEKN010000111.1:0-7508 GCA_964512755.1 uncultured Desulfatibacillum sp.
ATTCAAACCTATGCCGCCCGGCAGATGCTCTACCACACGGCCCGGCTGCGCGACCGGGGCCACACCGTCACGGCGGAGGCCTCCATGGTGAAGGTCTTCTGCACCGAAATGGCGAGCCGGATCGCGGATGCGGCCCTGGACATTTTGGAAGAGGACGGCTGCCTGACCGCCAACCAGGTCGAAATGTTCCTGCGCGACGTCCGGCTCTATCGCCTCTACGAGGGCACGAGCGAGATTCAGCGCATCATTATTGCCAGGAGCTTGGTGAAATAGGAGGTCGTTGTCGGAACGCCGAGTGAATATGCCGAATTGTGATAGCTATCGTACAGGCGGGGTGAGGTATTCGCCGCAGGGCGCCGCCGCCATGCCTTCAACGACCCAGCGTACGGCACCAAGCTCGCTTCATACGTGTCCGGACAGCCCCGAAGTGCAACGTTCACGAAGCCGCAGCTCCTCTGTGCCTGTCTGCAGTTCCTCTAGACGGCTTGGGGGCGTGGCAGGATCACCTGAAAAATTGGCGGCGACGCCCTGCGGCGAATACCTCACCCCGCCCGATGCCGCGTTTTTTAATGCCGACACTGGAATGAGCCCAATTTATCAGGAGAACCGCCGTGAGCCTTGAGTTGAACAAATCCCAGCTTCAGATCCGGAAGGCCGTGAGAGACTTCGTCAGGGGCGAATTCAAGAAGGAAGCCATCGAGGAGCTGGTCGAAGGCAACGCCTTTCCCGAAGCAATCTGGAAAAAGGCCGCCGAGTTGGGATTCATCGGGATCCATTTTCCGGAAGCGGTTGCGGGCGCCGGGCTGGGCGTGTTTGAAAATGCCTTGATCGCGGAGGAGCTCTGCCGGGGGGATTCCTCGGTGGGCTGCTGCCTGGGCCGGGCCGGCTACGGCGCGGAGCTGCTGCTGCGCTTCGGGACGGAGCCCCAGAAAAAGGCCTGGCTGCCGAAAGTGGCCGAGGGCTCCGTGCTCTGCGGCGCCGCCTTCACCGAGCCCGGGCTGGGAAACGACATCGCCCGGTCGCAGACCGCTGCCGCGAAGGCCGGCGGCGGCTGGGTCATCAACGGCGCCAAGAGCTTTGTCGTCAATGCGGGGCCCCAGGCGGGCTGCTACATCGTTCTGGCCCGCACGGATGCGGATGCGGCCGAGCCGTCGCGGGGGCTCAGCACCTTCCTGGTGGAGTCCGACCGGCCGGGCGTCCGGGTGGCCGACGTCGGCAAGAAGCTGGGCTGCCGGCTGATGCCGATCGGCGAGGTTTGCTTCGACCAGGTGCGCGTCCCGCTCGACCACCTGGTGGGACAGGAGAACCGGGGCTGCGATCAGGTTACGGCGTTTTTGAACGAGAGCCGGATCCTCGCCGCGGCCCAAGCGCTCGGGATGGCGCAGGGCGCCTTCGAGCGGTCCTTCGCCTACGTCAAACAGCGCGAGCAGTTCGGGACCAAGATCATCGATTTCCAGGTCACGCGCCACAAGGTGGCGGAGATGGCCACCAAGATCGAAGCCGCGCGCCTGCTGACCTACCAGGCGGCCCGCAGCTTCGACGCCAAGAAGGGGAAGAGCGACGCCCGGCTGAGCGCCATGGCCAAGCTCTACGCCGGCCGGACCGCCGTCGAGGTGGGCGACGAGGCTATCCAGCTCCTGGGCGGCTACGGCTACATCCAGGACTATGAAGTCGAGCGCTTCTTCCGGGACGCCAAGATGATCGAGCTTTTAGACGGCACGCGCGGGACCCAGAAGAACGCCATCGCCGACGACCTGGTGAAACGGGGGCTGCGGTAATAGTTGCCGAGGCGATTAAATCTGCGCGGTGCTGGTATTTCACGCAAAGTCAGCCGAAGGTGCACCTGCGGTTTGCTGGAGCGTTATCAATCAACTGCCAGACCAGGACGAACGCATGCCAAACGAACCATCTTATCCAAGCCTGATCACTCCCTTTGACGGCCATGCCCCGGCCATCGACCCGGAGGCCTGGGTCGACGTCTCGGCCCGGATCATCGGCCGGGTGGTGCTGGCGGCCGGCGCCACGGTCTGGCCCGGCGCGGTCCTGCGGGCCGACGACGAGGAGATCCGGGTCGGCCGGGGCAGCGCCCTGCTCGACCTCTGCCTGCTGGAGGCGCCCAAGGACCACCCGGTCATCGTGGAACCGGGAGCCCTGGTGAGCCACCAGGCCTGTCTGCACGGCGCGGTGGTCCGGACCGGCGCCCTGGTGGGCATCGGGGCGACCGTGCTGGACGGCGCCGAGGTGGGGGAAGGCGCTCTCATCGGCGCCGGCGCCGTGGTGCCCCCGCGTATGCGCGTGCCGGCCGGGGTGCTGGTGCTGGGGACTCCCGCAAAAGTGGTCCGCGCGCTTTCGCCGGCCGAGCGCGAACTGGTCAGCCACCAACTCGCCGACCTGGCGGCCAAGGCGGCCATCTACCGGCGGGGGTGATGCCCCGCTCTGGGCACCCCTGCTCCCCCTTCGCCAAAAGGGGCCGGGGGGATTTCTCTTCAATAAGCGAGGAGTCGACCGTATGCCGAAGAAGACCCGCTCGATGGTGCTCGAGGATGTCCGCCGCCTGTCCTTTCAGGAGTTCGATGTCCCCGAGATCGGGGAAGAGGACGGCCTGCTCAAGGTCGAGATGTGCGGCGTGTGCGGGTCGGACGTGGGCATCTACACCGGCAAGGCCACCCGCATCCTGCCCTACCTGCCCCTCATAATGGGCCACGAGATCCTCGGCCGCATCGAAGCCATGGGGCCGACCGCCTGCCGGCGGCACGGCGTCAAAGTCGGGGACCGGGTCGTCGTCGAGTTCGCCTTCGGCTGCGGCCACTGCGCCGCCTGCCTGAACGGCCGGTATGTCTTCTGCGAAAAGTCGGGCCGCTACGGCACCTATGTGTCCTGCAAGACCCCGCCGCATCTCTGGGGGGCCTACGGCGAATACCTCTACCTGCCGCCGCGGGCCATGATCCACAAGATCCGCGAGGACGTCCCGGCGGAGGCGGCCGTCTTGATCTGCGCCGTGATGGGCAACGCCGTGCGCTGGCTGCGGCAGGTGGGCGGGGTTTCGATCGGCCAGACCGTGGTCATCGAAGGACCCGGCCAGCAGGGCCTGGCCGGCGTGATCGTGGCCCGGGAGTGCGGCGCGGCCCGGATCATCGTTACCGGTACCAGCGCCGACGAGCGCCGCTTCGAGATGGCCCGGCTCCTCGGAGCCGACCACTGCGTGGACGTGCTGAAGGAGGACCCGGTCGAGAAGGTGCGCGAATTCACGGACGGCCGCATGGCCGATTTGGCCATGGACGTGACCGGCCGGCCCCAGGGCGCGCTCACCGCGGTCGACCTGCTGAGGAAGGGCGGAACCGTCGTGCTGCCCGGACTCTACGGCACCGCCACGCAGGTACCGCTTCTGCTGGACCAGGTGGTCCTGAACGAAATCCGGCTGCAGGGCGTCTACAGCCACGATCTGAACGCCGTCGGCCCCGCCATCGCGATCGTGGAGTCCGGCCGGTATCCCCTCGAAAAGCTGGTCACCCACCGCTTTGCGCTTCAGGACGCCGAAAAGGCCCTCCGGACCGCGGCCGGCGAAATCCCCGGCGAACACCCCATCAAGGTCGTCCTGGTGCCCTGAGCCGGCGCCGCGACAAGCCCGACCTCTTTATGTTCCACACTCCGGCGCCTTGCGCCGTTTTATCAACTTTAGACATTAGCTCACTTTAGCGCATTTTAGGCAATGCCTTTACCCTACCCTGCAATCTTTCCGCTGTCCCGAAAGGCTCCCACCCACGCACCTGAACATACCGGTCACTTGGGTTGGTATAGTTTTATTTGGAAAAGTTGGAATCACAGGTAAATATTGACATTTTTGCAATATGGCTGCAAAATTACCGCATGTGGATAACAAGAAAATATGAGCCAACCTTAAAAGCTCTCTTTCAGCAGTTCCCGGCCGTGGTCGTTACCGGACCGCGGCAGGTCGGAAAGACCTCTCTGGTCCGGCACGTATTTCCGTCCTATTCGTATGTGAGTCTGGATATACCGTCCATGGCCGAGCAGGCGGAGAAGAGCCCTGAGACGTTCCTCCGATCCTTCGCAGAACCGCTGATCATTGACGAAGTGCAATACGCCCCTTCCCTCTTTCGGCATCTGAAGGCCGGAATCGATCAGGCCAAGCGGCCGGGGCGGTTCATTCTAACAGGGTCGCAGAGTTTCGCTTTGATGCACGGCATTTCCGAGAGCCTTGCCGGGCGCTGCGGGGTTTTGAACATTTTGAATCTTTCCGCGCGGGAGTTGATGGACAGTCTGCAAGACTTTGATGAAATCGGCTATATTTTCAAGGGAGGCTATCCCGAACTCTACGAAAATCCGGCAATCGACCCGCGCTTCTGGTTCGGCGCCTATTTCAGCACCTATCTGGAAAGAGACGTCCGCAACATCTTGAATGTCGGGAGCCTGCGGGACTTCGACCGCTTCCTGAGGGCGGTTGCCGTGCGGACCGGCCAGATCCTGTCATACTCCGACCTTGCCCGTGATGTCGGCATCGCTCCGAATACCGCCAAACAGTGGATTTCGGTGCTGCAGGCGTCCGGGCAGATCGTGCTCCTTGAGCCCTACCACCGCAACCTGGGCAAGCGGCTGGTCAAGTCCCCTAAGCTTTACCTGTCCGACACGGGCCTCGCCGCCTTTCTGATGGGCTTCGACAAAACCGAGAACTTGCTCCGCCATCCCGTCATCGGTGCGCTTTGGGAAACCCACGTCGTCATGCAGGTCGTCAAGCACTTCGCTTCCCGAGGCCAAACCATTCCGTTGTGGTTCTGGCGAACCGGCCAGGGCGCGGAGGTCGACCTGTTGGTGGAACACGGCGGCCGGTTCGTCGCGATCGAAGCCAAGTTCTCGGAAACACCCGATCACACCGCGTTGAAGGGATTTGACGCCCTGCGAAAATTCTACGGAGAGGACTGCATCACTGCGGCCTATGTCGCATCCCGCACGCAGCGGTCTTTCCCGCTTTCCGACCTCGTGCAGGTTGTGCCTGGAAGCCGGATCGATTCCTATCTGCAATAAATTCATGCCCGCCCCGGCCCATCGCATTTTTTCTACCATACACGTTATGGTTCAAACCTCTTCAGGACCAGATTTTTGACTGGCTGATAATGCCTGGCATTGCCGGTGAACAGCGGCAGGCCGTGACCCAGGGCCGTGGCGGCGATGAGCGCATCCGCAAGCTCCAGTGAATGACCGAAATGGTGTTGTTCCACCAGGAACATGGCCGTCGCGGATATGCTGTCGGTCACGTGCAGGATAGAGGTCGACTTTGCCTGCAGGAAGTTCTTGAGCGTGTTCCGTTAGGCTTTGTTCCGGAGCCCTTGTACCAGGTCCATGTAAGTCACTACCGATATCAGAGGGCCAGGACCGATGTAATGTCCGTTAGCTCGAAATCTCCCCCCTTGAACAGAAGTGGCTCGCCGGAATATTTCGCCAGCGCATAAGCGCAGCAGTCGCCAATGTTCAGGCCAGCCGGGTGGTTTCCTTTCCCGTAATGTCGCCAAGCCGCTCGGGCCAATTCGACCTGCTCGGTACTCATTGCCACTATTTCAATGCGCGCACGGTGCACAAGCAGATCCAGTTCTATCCCGCCGGCCTCACCCTTCTTAGCCTCGATCACGATAGCCGCCTCGAGCAGGTTAAAGGAGCTTACAAGCCGCTTCGGGTCAGCCGCTATGGCCTTGGCAAAGGGCTCCGCCTCGGCTTCATTAAGAAGAATTGCTATCAAAGCAGACGTGTCTATGATCATTACCGGGGTACTCCGATATCGTCATATCCCAATATTTCCTCAGGGGTGCGCGCATCTTTGTCTGGGAGTTGACTGCAACGCCTTGCAATTTTCAAAATCTCGACAGTAGTATCGGCGGCGGTGCGGCGGCCACGCATACGTTCGAGCCGCTCCTCTAACGCCCGCGTGATGGCCTGCGTGATGGTTTCACCGCTCTGAGATGCAACCTCCCGTGCAAGCTTCTCGGTCTTTTCGTTCTGAATGCTGAGCGCCATATTGTCCCTGCTAGATTATATTTTATATAAAAAAATATATTTTATTTAATACATTGTCAATACCATCGAAAAATCAGATTAAGATCGTCGGCCTTATTACCCTGTTTGATCCTATGAATCCTGTCCGATCGATTTTTTTCGGATTCTTTTCACTCCAGCGCTGGCCTTGACATCGGTTTAGGCAGGTGTTACACGTAAATTACGTGTAATATGTTCCGGGGAGATACGCATGAAACAGAATGTGACCTTGAGCATCGAAAAAGAAATCATCAAAAAAAGCAAAGTGGTAGCAGCCCGCCGAGATACCTCCATCAGCAGGATGCTAGCCGATCTGCTGAAAGGGATGGTTGAAAACGACGAGCGCTATGAGGCGGCCAAGCGCAGCGCGCTCCACCAACTGAAAAAGGGGATTCGCCTGGGAGGAAAGATTACCTGGAAGAGAGAAGACCTCTATGCGCGATAGGATTTTCGTGGACACGAACATTCTGGTCTATGCCCACGATGCCGACGCGGGCGAAAAGCACGCCGCCGCCGCCCGGGCGGTGACCGAGCTTTGGGAGTCTAGAAACGGCATTCTTAGCACCCAAGTGCTTCAGGAACTCTATATCACGTTGACGCGTAAAGTGGCCGCTCCGGTCACCGGCAACGTCGTCCGCCGATTGATTAGGAACTACATGACATGGGAACTGGTGCTGAACGACGGAGCCATCATTTTGCATGCCGGAGAGATCGGAGATAGTTACCAGCTGTCTTTTTGGGATGGTTTGATCGTCGCCGCCGCGTATTCGAAGAACGCCGCCATTATCCTCACCGAGGACATGAACCACGGCCAAGTCGTTGAAGGCATCCGGATCGAAAACCCCTTCCTGAAATGAGAACCATCAACGGGCTTGCAAAATTAGTAATGATTACCGATTAATAAACAAAACAAGGCCCCATACTTTTTCTTTAATGGGTGACCCATTCTCGCCGATCACTTTCTTCCCGTACGCCGTGATCCGTGCACCGCTTTTTAAGCTCTATCCGCAGCGCACTTTAGGCATTTTAGGCACTTACATCACCATATCCGTCACGCCGCCCCATGCTTTTCACCGACCTGATAGATCGATACCGCGCAGACTTTGATTCACAAATCGATATATGACCCCAGCTATTTCGCTAGTTACCAGACAGTTGACATGCCGAGTAATTGGTATACGATCAATTCAACATCAGTCTCAATGGCCAGCAGGGAGCATTAAGAAATGAATACTGAAAACCTGTTAAACCGGATTGCTCTTGACACTAAAGTGATGGTCGGAAAGCCGACGATAAGAGGAACTCGGCTAACGGTTGAGTTTATATTGAACTTATTGGCCCACGGGACAACCGTTGAAGAGATTCTCATGGAATATAAGGGATTGACGAAAGAAGACATTCAAGCCTGCCTTTTGTTTGCTACCCGTTCGCTGGAAGATACAACCTTCATGCCGCTGGCTGAGACA
>CAZEKN010000112.1:0-7444 GCA_964512755.1 uncultured Desulfatibacillum sp.
GCCAGCCCGCTCCTTGAAAAGACATCCACATGCATCTCACCCCAGCCGTTTGATTCCGCATCCCAGCGACAATCAGACGATTTGCAGAAGGAGGACACCATGGCGAAGAAAGCATTGTGCGTGGGCATCAACGACTACCCCGGAGAGGGGTCCGACCTGAACGGCTGCGTCAACGACGCCAAGGCATGGGCCGAACTTCTCACCAAGAACTACTCCTTTCCGTCCGCCAGCGTCAAGCTGCTGCTCGATGCCCAGGCCACCAAGGCCGGCATCCTGGACGGGCTGAAGAAGCTGCTGTCCGGCGCCAAATCCGGCGACGTGCTGGTGTTCACCAATTCCTCCCACGGCACCTACCTGGTCGACACCGACAGCGATGAGGCGCTTTACGACGAGGCCCTTTGTCCCTATGACTGCGACCGGAATCTCATCGTGGACGACGAGCTGCGCGCGCTATTCTCCGGTCTGGCGAAAGGCGTCGCGTTCACCGTCATCTCCGACTCCTGCCACTCGGGCACCGTCACCCGCGCCGCCATCAATGAAAACATGCCCTGGCTCAAGACCCCGGACGACCGCCGGGTGCGCTTTCTGCACCCGTCGCTGATCGGCAAGTCGGTTCTGTCCAATCCGTTCAAGGCTACGGATCGCCGCAACATCACGCATCCCCAGTCCAAAATGAAAGATATTCTGCTCTCGGGCTGTACGGCCAACGAGTACTCCTATGACGCGCTCATCGGCGGGAAATACCACGGCGCCATGACCTATTTCGCCATCCAGGCGATCCGCGATGCCGGCCACAGCATCACTTACGCGCAGCTGTGCAGTCGCCTGAACCATCTCCTGGAGGAGGCCGGGTATCCGCAGCACCCGCGGCTCGAAGGCACGACCGCCAACAAGAAGAAGCGTATTTTCAGCTGAATTCAAGACCCCCGCCGGCGGCCGGCCAGCAACGTGCGGCCGCCGGTTCATCCATCATCTGCCAGGGAGGCCGGACATGACTCAGCCAGCCAGCGGGCCACGTGCATCCACCGTTGTGAAAATCCGAGGCGCCCGAGCGCCGGAGCCAGGGACGTCGGCCCTGCGCTCGAAGCTGGTCAGCGTCCGGGCGGAGTTCTGCCCCGATGCCTCGCGGAGCGCCCGGCACCAAGCCGATGCCGAGGAGCCGGTCTCCGACGACGACGTCATCGAGATCGAGTTCGCCGAAGGCCAGCGCCTGTGGATGCGCGTCGACGACTATCGCCGGCAGTTCACGGCTGGGGCGGCACGCGCGGCCGAAGCGTCGGGAGTGCTCACGGTTCCGAGCGATCTGCCCTTGAATGTACCGGGCACCGCCACTCGCGGGGCGGCCGGCTGGGCCCTCAAGTCGCTCAAAGTGCTGGGGTTCAACCCGGCGGCGGTCATCACCGAAAAGCTCGCCGGGCCGCTGGCGGAGCATCTGGCGCGGCGCGTCGATGAGCGCCGGACCGACCGGCGCCCCGGGCTGGGGCTGTTCAGCTGCCGGATGGAAAGCGCTCAATTCCAGCTGAGCCCGCTGACCGCATTGGCACCCGGCGATCAGCCCCTGCTCCTGCTCATCCACGGCATCGCCTCGAGCACCTGGGGCAGCTTCGGCGACCTCTGGTCCGAGGCGCGGCGGAGCGAGCTGGAGGGGTTGCGCCGACGCTATGGCGGCCGCGCGATCGCCTTCGAACACGCTTCGCTGACTCAAAGCCCGATCGAAAACGCCATTCAGTTGGCCAAGGCGCTTCCGGCCAGGGCCCGACTGCACCTGCTCACCTACTCGCGGGGCGGTCTGGTGGGTGAACTGCTCTGCCGAGCCGCACGGGCCGTACCCGTCAAGAAGACAGCCGGCTCAACGGAAACGATCGACCATCCGGCGCAGCCGTTCACACCTGAGGAGTTCCGGCTTTTCGAAGGCGATGACCGGCAGCTCGGCCGCCTCCGGGAGCTGGACGAAATCCTCAAAGCCCAGCGGTTCACGATCGAACGGTTCGTGCGCGTGGCGTGTCCGGCCCTTGGCACCACCTTTGCCTCGCGGCGGCTGGACCGCTGGCTGTCGGTGGCCGGCAGCCTGGCCGGCACGGCCCTTGAAGGCACCCCCCTGGCGGACGTCTTCGAGGGTATCGGCGACTTCATGGCGGCCGTGATCAAGGAACGCACCGATCCGGCCCGCCTGCCGGGCCTTGAGGCCTTGATGCCGGAATCCGCCTTCCTCAAGCTCGTCAACTGGCCGTCGGTGGAGGTGCCTGGAGATCTGGCCGTGATTGCCGGCGACGTCGACGCGCAAACCTGGTGGGGCAAACTGCTGGTGTGGGTCACGGACCGCTTTTTCGAGGGCGATCACGACCTGATCGTCAACACGGTGTCCATGCTGGGCGGTGCCCGCCGGACCGGACCGGCGCGGGTGAGCTTGCACCGCGGGCCGCAGGTCCATCATTTCAGCTATTTCCAGAACCCGGACAGCGCCCAGCGCATCGTGCAAGCCCTGACGGCGGCAGACGGCGAGCCGACCGGCTTCGAGGCGTTGGAGCCGCCGACGATCGAAATCCCCCGGGACGCCGGCCTGAAGCCGGCGGGCCCGCAGCCGGTGGTCTTCGTGCTACCGGGGATCATGGGAACAGAGCTGGAGGCGGCGGGCGATCGCATCTGGCTGGACATTCCCGACCTGATCTGCGGAAAATTCGCGCAGCTGCACATCGACGCTCCGGACGTCGTCCCGTTGCGGCCGTTCGAACGCTATTATGGGGCGCTGATCCGGCACCTGAGCAAGACCCACCGCGTGATTCCGTTTCCGTTCGACTGGCGGCGGCCGCCCGAGGCAGAGGCCGACCGCCTGGCCGAACGCGTGGCGGCTGTGGTCGAGGAGGCCGGGCGCCACCGCCAGCCGGTGCGTATGCTCGCCCATTCCATGGGAGGGCTGGTCGCGCGCGCCATGATCGCGCGCCATCCCGGGTTGTGGAAGAAGATCTGCGAGGCGGACGGCGCACGGCTGGTCATGCTGGGGACCCCGAACCAGGGGTCGCACACCATCACCGAACTGCTGGTGGGCCGCTCAACGATCCTGAAACAGCTCGCCTTTCTCGACAGCCGGCACAGCCGCCGGGAGCTGCTGCAGATCATCAGCCGGTTTCCCGGGGCGCTCGCCATGCTGCCCGCTTTCGGTTCCAGGGATTATTTTTCCATGGCGACCTGGCAGGCTTTCCAGCAGGCCGCCGGCGGCGGGTGGGTGCTGCCGGAAGCGAAGGACCTCGAGCAGGCGGCCGGATTCCGGGCGCTGCTGGACCGTTCGCCGCCGGATTCCGAGCGCATATGCTATGTGGCCGGCAGCGCTCCGGCGACCATCGTCGACATGATCCTGGACCCGGACGCGGCGGATCCCGAGGAGCGCATCCGGTTCAAGGCCACCGGCCGGGGCGACGGCCGCGTCCCCTGGGACAGCGGCATTCCTCAGGGGGTTAAAACCTGGTACCTGGAGGACGTCGAACACGGCGACCTGCCGGCCCACGAGGAAGCCTTCGAGGCGCTGAGCGATCTGCTGGAGCAGGGCGCCACCGACCGCCTGTCCCAGACGCCGCCGGTCGCCCGATCCGCGTCGGACCTTTTCGACATGCCGCGCGCCGTCGACGAGGTTTTCCCGGACGAACAGCGGCTGGCCGCCGGGGTGCTCGGCGGATCCCCCCGCCGCCGCCCGCGGCCCCGGCGCGAGCGTGCGGTGGCGGTGCGGGTCATTCATGGGAACCTGCGCTATGCCCGCCATCCGGTCGCCGTCGGCCATTACGCCGGCGACACCATCATCAGCGCCGAAAAGAGCCTGGACACGGCCCTGGAAGGGCTGCTGCACAGCCGCCACCGGCTCGGCATCTACCCGGGCGCCCTCGACACCAGCGCCATCTTCATCAATCCCCGCCTGCGTTCGAACCCCAAGGCGTTGCCGCGGGGGGCGATCGTCGTCGGGCTGGGCACCGTCGGCAGCCTGAATGCGTCCGCGCTGATCCAGGCCACGGCGCGCGCCCTGCTGGAATACGTGGCCGAGTGGCGCGAGTTCGCCATCGATCCGGCCGATGCAGACGGCCGCCAGGCGCCGGCGGATCTGGGCGTCAGTTCCCTCCTGATCGGGACCGGGGCCGGCGGGATGCCGGTAAGCGACTCGATCTTCGCACTGCTGGAAGGCCTCCGTCACGCCAACCGCGCGCTGGCAGGAGCCAACCAGCGGGAGCGCATCCGCGAGATCGAATTCATCGAACTCTGGCAGGATCAGGCCATTCTGGCCGTGAAAGCCCTGACGTCGCTGACGGCTCAGGAATCGCTGCGCGGCGACTTCGACTTCGATGGCCGCCTGCACCGGCACGCCGGCGAAAGCGGGCTCTGCCGGGTCAGCTACGAGGAGCCGCCGGGATGGTGGCAGCGGCTGCAGGTCCTGGGAGGCAAGCCGGCCGGCGAAGCCTCGGGCAGGGGCCTGCGGTTTGCCGCCTCCACCCGCCGGGCGCGCACCGAGGTGCGCCTGCTGTCCACCCAGCAGGCGCTGGTGGATCAGTTCATCGCCCAGTCCATCCGCACGACATCGGACAACCGCACCGTCGCCCGGACGCTGTACGAGATGCTGCTGCCGAACGAAATGAAGGAAGCCGCCACGGCCCAGAACGACCTGGTGCTGCTGCTGGACGAGGCCTCCGCGAGCTACCCGTGGGAATTGCTCGACGACCGCTGGAGCCAGAGCGAACGGCCCCTGTTCGTCGAGCACGGCCTGCTGCGGCAGCTCGAAGCGGTGGAATTCCGCAGCTCGATCCGAGGCGTCACCGAGCCCACGGCGCTGGTGATCGGGGATCCGGTCAGCCGCTATCCCGAGCTCAAGGGCGCGCAGTCCGAAGCGGAGGCCGTCAGCCGCGAGCTGTCCGGCCAGGGCGGTTTCCAGGTGGAAACGCGCATCCGGCCGGACAGCCGCCAGGTGATCCACGCGCTTTACGCCCGCGCCTATCGGGTGCTGCACCTGGCCGGTCACGGCGTCTACCGGCATCGGCCCCAGACCGCGGACAGCTGCAAAACGTGCGGCCAGAAGCTGCCCGAGGGCCTGCCCGCCCAAGCGAACGCGGCCAGCCCGCCGGTGACCGGCATGATCATCGGGGACGACGCCGTGCTCTCCCCGCAGGAAGTTCGGCAGATGCGCTTCGTGCCGGAGTTGGTGTTCATCAACTGCTGCCACCTGGGATATATCGAGAGCGGAGACTCGCGCAGCCCGGAGGAGCGCAACGAGCGCAACGACTACAACCGCATCGCCGCCAACGTGGCCACCGAGTTCATCCGCATGGGCGTGCGGGCGGTGGTCGCCGCTGGCTGGGCCGTGGTCGACACCGCGGCCGAGGTCTTCGCCACCACGTTCTACCGCCAGATGCTGCAGGGTCTGACGTTCGGCCGGGCCGTGAAGGCGGCGCGGCAGGCGACCTTCGAGCGCTATCGTCACACGAACACCTGGGGCGCCTTCCAGTGTTACGGGGACCCGGATTATCGCCTGGTGCGGCAGGAGGCCGCCGACTCGGAACGCAGCGGCATCGAGTGGGTGAGCCCCGCCGAGGCGGCGGCGAATCTCAACAACATGGCCGCCCGGCTCAAGATCATGGCCGCGGTGGACACGGCCGTCGAGCAGAAGCGCCTGCGGGCCTACGCACGCTGGCTCAAGCAGAAGAACTGGCTCGTGCATGGAAACGTCAGCGCCGCACTGGGCCGGGCGTTTGGTGAGGCCAAGGCCTTCGACCGCGCCGTCCGCTACTATCAAAAGGCCCTGCATGCCGAGGACGGTCAGATGACCCTGAAAGACATCGAACAGCTGGCCAACCTTCAGGCTCGCGAGGCGGCCCGCAGAATGAGCGGCGAAAACCGGGCGGCCCTCCTGCCCGACATCGATCAGGCCATCCACCTGTTGGAGATGGTCATGGGGCTCCGTCCGGGAGCCGGCGAGACGCCGGAGGCGGCCGGCGGGCCCGTCCTGGCCAAGACCAGCGAGCGCCTGGCCCTGCTCGGTGGCTCCTACAAGCGCAGGGCCTGGATCAGCGCAGACGGCCGGGAGGCTGCGCTGGCCCAAGTGGCCCGTTTCTACCGCGCCGCATTCGAGCTGGCCCAGGACCAGGGCCGCTTCGATGCCTATCCGCTGCTGAACTGGCTGACGGCTGAAGTTTGCCTGGCCTGGCAGAAAGGCATCCCGCCGTTCGCCGACGCCACCGGTCCGGACCGGCTGCAGCTGCTCCAGCAAACGCAGGCGGAGCTTGACCGGGCCATCGAGAAGGAGAAGAACTTTTGGACCATCGTCATGCGGGTCGATGCCGAGCTGCTGCAGGCCCTTTGCCAGGGCGAACTGACCGCCAGGCAGATCAGCCTTATCGCCGAAAAATACCGCGATGCCGCCCAGCTGGGCAGTCCGCGCGAATATGCTTCCGTCTTGGACCAGATCGAGTTTCTGATCGCCATGACCGGTGAGCAGAAGCACATTGCCAAGCATCTGACTTCGCTGCGGCGCAAGCTGGATGCGGCCGGGGCCAAAACCGGCAAGAAACCGGGAGGAGGGGAACGACCTCCAAAAAAGCCTTGACAGGCCAGAAAATTCCGGTAGTCTTGGCGACGATTTGGAAGGAAGAAAAATGAAACCCAAAACGATTCTAAAACGCTGTTCATGGTGGTGGCGGGCCCATCCTACGGGGTAGCCTGCGCGAACGAGACCAGCTGAACTGACACAACGGATCGTGGGCAACTCCAGAAGGCCCACGATCCTTTTTATTTGCATAAGGGCCGTGGGAAGCAACCCACGGCCCTTTTCAGTTTCAACGGATGGAGGAAACATGATTCTGAATCGCTTCCCGGACAAGGACCAGTATCTGCGGCTCGCCGAAACCTACCGCGTGGTGCCCGTGTGCACCCAGATCCTCGCCGATACCCTGACGCCGGTGTCGCTGCTTGGCCGCTTCTACGAGGGCCGGGGGCCGGTCTTCCTGCTGGAGAGCGTCGAGGGCGGGGAGCGCTGGGCGCGCTACAGCTTCCTCGGCTTCTCCGCCCACCGGATGGTGCGGGTGTTCGCCGACCGGGTGGACGTCGAGGGCGGCGGCCGGACCGAGAGCATCCCGCACGGCGGTAACCCCTTCCGGGTCCTGCGCGAGTTCATGGCCCCGTATCGCCCGGCCGACGTATTCGGCCTGCCGCGCTTCTGGGGCGGGCTGGTGGGGTACCTCAACTACGAGATGGTCGCCTTCGTCGAGAGCATTCCGCACCGCTGGCCGCCCGACCGGCCGCTGGCCTGCTTCATGGTGCCCGAGACGGTGCTGATCTTCGACAACGCCCGCCACACCCTGCTGGTGGCCGCTCTCACCTTCCCGGACGGGGACCCCGAGCGCGACTGGACCGAGGCCGGCCACCGATTGGAGAGCGCCCTGGAGAGGATCGCGGCCCCCCTGCCGCGCAAGGC
>CAZEKN010000113.1:0-4174 GCA_964512755.1 uncultured Desulfatibacillum sp.
GCGTCGAGCAGGCCTTCTTTCTGGTCGCGGCGGGTGATGGACAGCTTGCTCACCGCGACCATGTTCTTGGATGTTTCCACTCCGTGGAGAAAGGTCGTCAGCTGCTCCAGCGTCACCGCCTCCAGCTTCATCTCCACGCGCGAGAGCTTCAGCGGGCTGTTTTTCTGCTCGGTCTTGGTCGGTCGCATGTAGCTCACGCGTTCCTTGATCCGGGCCTGGCCGGCCAGCTGATCGAGAAAGGAGAACAGGGTGAAGCCCTTGTCCCGCCGGGTGTAGCGCGCTTCGGACAGTTTCGCGCGGGAGCTCAGGCCGTCGTACTCGGATTTCAGGCGCTGCATGTCGGCCAGAATCTGGGTCTTGGACTGCACCGCGCGCTGCATGCGGGTGCTGCGCTCGAACACCGGCGCGATCACCAGCTGGGTCAGCAGAAACAGGACCAGCAGCCCGCCCCCGCCGATAACGACGATTCTTTCGCGGCGGCTGAGCTTGCTCAGGTTGATGAGCTTGAGGATGGACTCAAAAGTCATAAATCCACCTTGAGCTGAAAGTTGACGTCCTTGCCCGAGCGATCGGTATTGGCCGAGCTGATGGTGACTTTCTTGAATCCGGCGATCCGCTCCAAGTGTCCCTTGATTTCATCGACGGCGTTGAAGCCCCCGGTGGTACCGGATATCAGAATGCTCTCCGGACCCAGCACCATGCGTTCGAACACGACCGTTATGGTTTCCGGAATGCTGTCGCTGATGTTTTTCAAGATGTCGATGCTGAGCGCGGCCGGCAGGGCCTCGCCGGGCAGCGCCGCGTTTTTGCGGAGCTCCTGGAGCCCGATCTGCATCTGCTGGTAGGGGTCCGCCGGTTTTTTTATGTCCGGAAACGTCTCGCTGAACACCGCGGCGATCTGCCGATCGAGCTCCGCCAATCGGCGCTGCTGCAAGTAGGATTGGATGATCACGCTAGCGAACATGAGCAGGAGAACCGCGGCGGCCAGGACCGCGGTCTTGGTCAGCGGCTCACGGTACCGCGCGACCATCTTCTTCCCGGGAAATTGGCTGCGGTGGAAATTCAGACATTCCACGCCTTCGCTCTCAGCCAACGCGAGGGCCAGGGCGCCGTCCATGCGGGCCGCATCCCAGGACGACTCCAGCTCTTTTTCAAAATTGATATTCAAGGATTCGCGAAGATTCACCCGGTGTACCGGCAGCGGCAGGGCCGCCGCCAGCTTCTCCGGGTCGATCCCTGCCAGCCCGTCGCCGGTCATGACGACTTCGCCGATCTCCGGCGGCATGCCTTCCATCTCGGCGAGGGCGCCGAGAGTGGTGCGGATGTGATGCTGGATGGCCCGCTCGCGCGCGGGTGAATCGGAGGACAGCGGAAAGGACCGCATGAGGCACACGCGGTTGGCGGCGATAACGAAAAGCGCTGCGAACGTCCGGCTGACATCCAAACAGAAGAAGGCATCCTCGGACGCGGCGCTGCGGCCGAGCCAGGCCGCGATGGGGAGGCCGCTCACGGTGACGCGTTCCGGGTCGATGCCGACACCGGCCAGCGCGGCGAGGGTGGCCGCAAGCCGTTCTTTTTCGATGGCGACCGCCAGCACCTCGGTTACGCCCGGATCCGCGCCGCCCTCCCGCGCACTGAAGTCGATGGTCAGGTCATCCGCCTGAAAGGGCAGGGACGGTTCCAGTTCGAACGGCAGGACCATCCGGATCTTCTTGGTATTCGAAAAAGGCACCTGCAGGTTGCGGCTCGAAAAAAACACCGCCGGGATGGACACGGCACAATCTGTGCCGGCGAGGTTCATTTGCTCGACGACCGTTTCGAGAGCTGCGCGCCAGCCGTCCGCGACGTCCGGTGCGGTTCCCGGAATAGGGACCGACAGGCAGGCTGCGATCCGGCTTTCGCGCAGGCTGCTCTTGACCAGGACCGCGTTGATGGCGTCGGAGCGGATATCCAGGCTGAGAATTTTTCGACTCATGGTTGGTCCTAATTAACCTGCCAGCTCAACAGGCGGCAGCTCCATTTGCCCGACCGGGAGGCCTGCACCCGCTGAACGATCGCGGTCACGGTGGTAGAGGCGTCGTACAAGGTCGCTGTCGATTCCACCCGGAAGGTGTCGCTCGCCATGGTGATCAGCTTCGGGTCGAGCTTGATTTCTCCAAGCCCCGGCAACTGGTTCAGCCAGTTTGGGCTTTTCAAGTCTACGGTCTGTTTGCCGGAGGCGATGTCCCGGCGCAGCTCGTCGATGGCTTCCACCAGGTCGCGATTCTCAGACGGCAGCAGGGCGAACAGCACCGGCAGTTCGGCGGTGGTCAGGTTGATCCGCCCCGGGAAACTCAAATTGGTGCTCTCCCCCGACTCCATGCCATGAACCGTCAGATAGCGGGCGATCCCCGGAACCTCCCGGGTCCCGTCGTACAGCTCGGCGGTGATGCCCTTGACGAGCAAGAGCTCCCGCAGATCCGTCAAGGGGCCGTTGCGGCATGGGTAAGGCGGCTGCTTGTCCCGATAATAGCTCGTCTCTGCCCCGCTCAGGCCGGTCATCGCATCGTCGTCCCCGCTGTCCATCCAGTCCTTCAAGGAGTTGATGATGGCTTGAGGCTCGCTGTCGTCCTTAAGGTCCAGTTTGAGCTCCTTGCGGTCCGCATAATATTGCAGAAAGCGTTCCCACAGCGTGCGCTGCGATTCGTTGAACTGCTTGCCGTCCGGCTGGCTGACCAGCGCATTGACCTGGATCTTGCCCAGCTCGTCTTCGATGACCAGCGTCAGCTGGCCCGCTTCAAACGGGAACGCCTTCAAGACCTCGGCGATTTTTTCCGGATCGGCCCAGTCATCCAAGGGCGTGTCGGTGTCGTTCTCCATTCGGTCCTTGACCAGGATCGCCATGGCTATATGGACCCCGGCGCTGGCCATTTCGGCCATGGTCAGGTAATCCCGCGCAGAGGCGGCGGCGATGAGAGTGTAGCGCGCGCGTCGGTTGTATTCCAGCGCCATCGTCACCAGCAGCGTGGTCACCGCAAGGGTGACCAGCAGGGCGACCCCACGTTTGTTGCGCATCGGGTGCAGGCCGGTGACCATGGCTTACCCCGATTTGCGCCGTATCATCGGCAGGGCCACGGTCGTCTGGAACACGTAGGCTTCATCCGCCTCGACGACCTCCAGCCTCACGGCCACCATCACCGGCGTGGCGTAGCCGTATTTGGTCGTTTCGGAATCCCATTCCTCCGTAGCGGTTCCCTCGGCATCGACATACTCAAATGCCAAGGATTTGACGTTTTCGCACAGCGTCGGGTCGGAACTGCGCTCTTCAAAACGAGGGTAGGGATACAAGTGATCGGCGCGTTTCAGTCGCAGGCGGCCGTCTGCATCCTTTTGAAGATAATACACGATTTCAGCGATCCCATCCCGCCGGGACGGACTGAGCGGTACATGCGCACGGCTGGTGAACCTCAATTTAGCAAGCTGCGTGCCACCAAAGCTGTCAACGCTGCCCTGAAAGCGATAGGGGTCCAGCGGGCTGTCAACGACCGGAGGCTTGTAGATCGGCCGGTCGAGCACGAAGACGTTTTCGAGGTCGTGGACGATGCGGTTCAGGCTGGTTTTGCCCGATTCGAATACGGTCGCGGAGGCTTCGAGCACGCCGGTGGTTGAAAATACCATGTTGAACGAGGTCAGAACGGTCGTGATCACCGTCGCCAGGATGAACACCGCCACCAGGATTTCAAGGAGGGTAAAACCTGCGGCTGCTCGTGAACGAGCATCCGCGGAAGGCGGAAATCGGAGGGGGGAAGGCGGATATGTGGAAAACACCCCTCGTGCGCGCCGATTTTCAGTCATAGGCGTGGTACGCTGGCCGCAAGAATTTGCATGTCGATAGTGCAGCGGTTCATTCCTCATTCGAAAAGCCTCTGAACGATTCTGAATTCCCTGCCGGCCGTTCCATTTTCGGCCTTCCGCACTCCACCCTCCGACTTTCATCTTTCTGCCTTCCACCCTCCGACTTCCAACTTCTTTACTGCCTTACAAACCGGTACGTTCGAAAGCCATACGAGTACTCGCCGTTGTTCAAGGTCACCAGGACATCGAGGCGTTTCATGTCCGGCGAAAGCTCGCGTCCCAGCCCTTCGGACGGCGCGTCCGCGACCGTGATCTTCCACCGGTAGCCGGGAAACTCCCG
>CAZEKN010000113.1:4274-7367 GCA_964512755.1 uncultured Desulfatibacillum sp.
CTTCGGACGGCGCGTCCGCGACCGTGATCTTCCACCGGTAGCCGGGAAACTCCCGGCCGAAATCCCCCTCACCGGAGATCATTTCACGTTCCTTGGACTGCTCCAGCCGGGCCAGAGCGCTGCGGGCCAGCAGGGCCGCCTGGGTGTGAAACCGGCTCTCCATGCTCATGGTGAGCGTCTGGGACTGAAGGCGGTAGACGCTGACGAGCACGATGGCCATGATGCCGAGCGCAACCATCACCTCCAGGAGCGTGAACCCCCGGTTCATCGGCGACGATCCCTTCCCAAGGAAGGCGGCCGGATTAAATTTTAACCGCATGGCGTCAAAACTCTCGCTGTGCGACGGCGTTCGGTTATCTGGGTGATGGGCGGATGTCTGCAGCGGGCTGGCCCGTGCCGCGTCAGCGCAGGTCGTTGAATCCGACCCGATCATCGAACATTTTTACCTGAGTTAAAAACGGCTCCAGCAGGAACGTGCTGAAAGCGTTTCCGGTTTGCAGCTGGACCAGGACCTTGTCGCTGTGTCCGTCCCCGTAAAACAAAATCTGCGCCCGGCCGGAGGCAACACGGGTTTCCGGCGGAAACTCGACCGCCACCACGCTTGCTCCGCCCGGAATCGGCTGGGCCCGGCGCGAGGCCAGCTCCATCTCCTCTGCGGTCATGGCCTCCGTTGTGTGCCACGTCCGCTGCGTATCCAAATCCAGAATGAGAGCATGCCGGCGGCGCGTGCGAAGGGCCTCTTCCCTCAGACTCTGAAGCCTTGCGATCAGCCAGCGGGCGCTTTGTTTGGAATCATCGAACAGAAACGTCCCTTCAAAGCGCGGGATGGCAAAAAAGAAAACGATGCTCATCAAGGCCATGACCACGATGAGTTCGAGCAGGGTGAATCCGCCGGCCCTGCGGCGCATGGTCATTCCACGTCCCAGTTGTTGATGTCCTTGTTCTCGTTTTCTCCGCCCGGGACTCCGTCGGCGCCGTAAGAAATGATGTCGAAGTCCCCCTTGAGGCCGGGTGATAGATAGACGTAGTCGTTGCCCCAGGGATCTTTGGGGACTTTGCCTTTCTCGAGGTAGCCGCCCTGCCGCCATTTTTTGGGGATAATCCCGGCTTCCGGCCGTTGCACCAGAGCCAGCAGGCCCTGTTCGGTGCCGGGGTAGATGCCGCTGTCGAGCTTGTAGAGCTTGAGCGCGGTTTCCAGGGCGGCGATGTCCATTTTGGCCCGGACTTGCTTGGCTTCCTCGGGGCGGCCCATGAGCTTGGGAGCGACATACATCGCCAGGATTCCCAGGATGATGATGACCACCATGATCTCGATCAGCGTGAAGCCCTTTTCTCCGCCCGCTGCGCGTAACGCCCAACTTCTGCGTTGCGCTTCGTGCTGCGCTTGCTGCGGCGCACGGCCAGTACGTCTCGCAAGGCACCACTCGCGCGCCTTGAATTTGGGGCGTTGCGCGAAGCGGGTAGATACCAAACCACCGGCGACGTGAGCATCATGTTCTGAAATCATATCGTTTTTCCTCTCTTTTCACTCGACCCCTCGACCCTTTGGCCCCTCGAACCCCGAATCATCGAATCAGTTGATTCATCTCAAATATGGGCAGACAGATCGACAGCACGATGAAGCCCACCACGCCGCCCATCACCAGGATCATGACCGGTTCCAGGTAGGATGTCAGACGCATGATAATGGTCTCCACTTCGTTTTCGAAGACATCGGCGATCTTGTAAAGCATTTTTTCCAGCTCGCCCGACTGCTCCCCCACCTGGATCATCTGGATGGACAACATGGGAAAGGCGCGCCCCTCGGACAGGGACAGCCAAAGGCTCTTGCCCTTGCCCACCTCCTCGGCCGCCCGGGCGACCGTGTCCGCGATCAGAACGTTGCCGACGATGTTTTTCACAATGTCGAGGGCGACCAGCAAGGTAACGCCGTTTTCCAGCAGGGACCCCAGGGTCCGGCTGAAGCGCGCGACGGCCAGTTTGCGCGCCAGGTTGCCGAACATCGGCAGCTTGAGTATGGCGCGGTCCGACCAGCGCCGCCCCTTCTCGGTTCGGCGGAATTGGCGGGCTCCAACGACCGCCGCGGCCGCGAAAACGAGGATCGTCCACCAGTAATTCCTGAAAAAGGAGCTCAAAGCGATCAGGACGCGGGTGGGGGTCGGCAGCGCCTGTTTCATGTCGGCGAAAATCGAGGTGATCGTGGGCACGATGTAGGTCAGGAGAATGAACAGCACGATCGCCCCGAAAAAAAGCATGAACACCGGATAGGCCAGCGCGGCCTGGATCCGGTTGGAAAGAGCCTGCTGCTTTTCGGTGATTTCCGCCAGCCGTTCGAGAACGATTTCCAGAGTTCCGGAGGTCTCGCCGGCCCGCACCATGTTAATGTAGATCGGCGGAAAGATGCCGGGGAACTGGTCGAGGGCATAAGCGAAGCTGTTGCCCTCGACCACGAGGTCCTTTACCCGCGCTAGGGTGCGCTTGAGTCCGTGGGAATGGGTCTGAGGCAACAAGGCGTCCAGAGCCGAAACCAGTGGAAAACCGGCGCCGATCAGGGTTGCCAGCTGGCGGGTGATCATGGCCACATCGGCCGGTTTGACACGCGAAAACCATGCCCCGAGGCCGAACTCCCTGCGGGACTTCTTGGCCAGGGCCTCCTGGGCTTCGCGGATCGAAACCGGGAACTTCCCGGACGCCCGCAATTTTTGGCGGGCGGCCTGGATTCCATCGGCGTCGATGATGCCGGTCATGGTCTTGCCCCGGGCATCCAGCGCTGTAAATTCGAAAACGGGCATACAAACCTGCATAAGTAATAAAATAAATCAATAATAACAGTTTGCTAAATTAATCGCAACGGTGAACTTGGGCTTTATTAGGCAAGCAATAATAATTGGTTCAGTGCGGCCTATCCATGGTCGGCGGGACGGGGTTTCGGCCGCAGCGCGCCGCCGCCAATTTTTCAGGTGATCCTGCCACGCCCCAAGCCGTATAGAGGAACTGCAGACAGGCAGAGAAGCCTGACGGCTCCGTGAGGGTCGGTCCTCCGGGGCTGTCCGGACACATATGGAGCGGGCTTGCTGCCGGTCGCTGGGTCGT
>CAZEKN010000114.1:0-7308 GCA_964512755.1 uncultured Desulfatibacillum sp.
TCGTGCTGGAAACCTCGTTGGCATGGTGCCGGGCGTTTACGAGCAGGGTCGGCTTGAGCAGCCGCGCGCGGGCGATGGAGGCCAGCCCGCCGCCGCCCGTCAGGACCGCCTCCAGCGCCCAGATGCCGCGTCCCTGCCAGCTGGTTCCGGCCTGCCAAGCCCTGAGATGGGGCATCTCCGCCAGCTGCCAGACCCGGCGCTCCACCTCCCGCATGGGGAAAAGGCGGTCGAGCGGCGGCGGCGCCACGGCGTTGCCGGCTGGGTTTGGCCGACGGCCGGCGGTCGGCGGCCGGGGCCGCGCCGTTCGCAAGATGTAACGGTTCTTGCGAGCGTCGAGGCTAACGTCGATCCCGCACGAGCGCGCCGTCCGGCGCAATCCCTCGGCCCTCGCTGCAACGGCGGCCGGGCCGCCGGCCTCGATCTCGAACACCAGGCGCCCCGCCTCTATCGCGATGGACGCGACCCTGGCCGTCGAATCCGGAGCCGCGCAGCATGCCGCCGGCGACGCTGTAAACGGCCGCGCCCGGAAGACGGCAACCGGTTTACCGCCCGGCGCCACCGTCGAGACTCTCGGCAGGATCCGTCCGAACTGGATTCCGGCCGGCAGATGGTGCTTCTCGGCGAAAAGCCGGAAATGGTCCAGCAGCACGAAATAAAGGTCCTCGTGCAGGGCCTCCAACGGCGCGATGCGTTCTTCTCCGATCCCCAGGCGCTCGTCGGTCTCCGGGATGCGCACATCGATGTCCGCCGCTTCCCAGAACGCCGGCGGCAGGTTTCCGCTGCCGCCGGCGAGCCATGCCGCCATGGCGCCTTCGAGCTCCGGCAGGACGCTCTCCTGAAAGAAGCGCCAGAAGCGCTCGCGGTCCGTCGGGAGGTTCTCGTCCATCATCACGCAGTCGGACCGCATCAGCCGGATCCCTCCGGTGCACGGATGCACCCATCCCAGCTCCGGATGTCCGGGAAGATATGGCAGCCGACTCACCCGCGGCGTGAATCCCGCCTGATAAATTTGCGCGCCGTCGCGGTCCCAGGCCGTGACGACATAGGCTTCGCGCAGCCGGCTGCGCCGGGAAAGCCGCACCCGTTCGGCAGGAAGTCCGAGGGCTGCGGCCAGCAGGTCCGGACCGGGATAGAGCTCCTGCAGCCAGCGGGATTTCATCTCGAGGGCCGGCCGATCCGGTGCGAACTCGCGGAAGGCGATCCGCACCCGCTCCAACTGCGGGATGGCTTTAAGTGCCGGCTGCACGACCTCCCGCAGCCACGCGAGCCCGGGCTTGTAGGCGTTCAGGACGACGACCATGGGCGCGTATCCTTTGGCGCGCAGGATACGCTCGATCTCGCGCCGAACCTGCGCCCGCACCGTCCCGGGTCTGCTGATGAAGGCCAGCCCCTGGACGGCGCCGCTGCCGGGCGGAATGCGACGCAGGATCTCGATCAACCCCTCGGTCTCGGAGCGCCAGACCATCCGCCGCCGAATCGGAACCGCCGCCGCCGGGGCCGTAGGCGGCGCTCCCGCTGCGATCATGGCCAGGATCCCCTCAATGCGGCCGCGCCGGCGCCGGACGCCCTGATCAGCCGGGCCCTCCCCGGCAAAGCCGATGCGCACCCAATCCTGGAGCAGGCCTGCCAGGCTGCGGCCATCCCCATCGGCATGGACGATCACCCCGTTGGCGTTCCCGCTGCCCCCCGCCACGTATAGGCGAGCGCCGCGCCCCGGGCACTCCTCGACCCGCAGAACCACACCGCCCGGCCGGACCGGCCCGGAGACGGCCAACGGCAGCTCCACGCGCGTAGCCTCCAGCGCCGCACGCACAACCGTCTCCGCGAGGGCGAGTCCGACCTGAAAGGAAAGCCTTTGCCGGGGAAGCTCGACGGCGAGGGCCAGTTCTTTGACACGAGGGCGTCCGCTGGAAACGCTATACAACGCCGTCCCCAGATCCAACAGATCGAAGCGCTCGACGCCCGTCTTCGCCGCTGCGGAACGCACCGGCAACAGGCGATACCGGCCAGCCGGCTGCCCCTGCCGGTCCACGGCATCCATCACCAACGGACCATCTTCCGCTGCCCGCATGGACGCCCACGGCCCGTGACGTTCGATCAGCCGGTCGCTGTTTACGGCCAGAGCGTGCAGCACATCGGCCATGCGCGCTGCTGAACGACCCGCGAGATGAACCGTGCGGCCCGACCGCCGCAACTCTGCCTCCCGGGGATGGCTCTTCGATGGCCGGTGGACGACGAGCGCCCTCTCGCCGGCCGCCACGTCCTTCACGGCCTTGACGACCGGCAGGTCCAAAGCGGTCACCTCGCCGGCCAGCCGCGCCGCAAGGTTCAGGATCTGCGCCCAAACACCGGCGTCTGCAAGCCCGGGCGCGACACCGATGCAGACCGTCAATCGATCGGGGTACCCGTCCCCGTTTTCATCCGCAACGATGCCGGCCGGTCCGAAGAGATCGGCGAGAGCCAGCGGATGTATTCTCCAATCACACGTCATACGATCGCATCGCAACCGTCTAAGAAGACTCTGGTTATTAGCGAAGGAGCACTGACAGGCCAATAGCAGAGCTTGGATTTCATGACAAGGAAGGTCGGTGCATCCAACCGTCCCCTCGATAGCCGCCCGTAGTCTTTATCCAATAAAAAGCATCATGTTTCACTCAGTTGTTGCCGATAAGATAGTTGAAAATAATAAATGTGCGGTCATGCGGCAGGGCGCTGGCGGCAAATCAAGGCCAATCCGGTCTACCGGATTCGGATACATGACAGGAGGGTTACGGTCCATGGCGAGGTCACCTTTGCTTATCATCCGGTTGGTGGTGATCGGGGGAATCATCGTCTGGGGAATCCAAGCCGGCGCGGGGGAACGCCGGGCTGCGTTCACGGGTTCGGAAACCTGCAAAGGCTGCCACGATGACCAATACGAGAGTTTCATGGCCAACTCCAAAAAGGCCAAGTCCTTCAGCAGTATCCAGAAGATGCAGAAAAAACTGACCCCGGCTGAATTCAGCGACTGCTTCAAGTGCCACACGACGGGCTACGCGGAGCCCGGCGGTTTCCGATCCGCTGAGGAGACCCCGGATCTGAAGAACCCGGGCTGCGAGGTCTGCCATGGCCCCGGAAGCCTGCACGCCGAGAGTGGAGACCCGGCCGACCTGACCGTCAAGGTTTCCATTGAGGTATGCAACAAGTGCCACCGATCGGACCGGGTAGCCGCATTCGGTTTTAAACCCATTCTGTTTGCCGGCGCCCATTGACCTCCAAAAGAAGAACCAGAAGGGCCTTCTCATGACGTTCAATCCAATCACTTTATTTCGCGAAAGATTGTGGATGCAGTTCGTCGGGGTCTTGACGCTGATCCTCCTATCCGCCTTCGGCGCCACGGTCGGCTACAACATCCGCTCGCAGAACGCATCGCTCCACGAGCAGATCAGGCTCAGCAGCCACATGCTGACCGCCGCCATCGAGGGCTCCGTTTTCGACGCCCTGGGTGCCGGCCGCAATCAGGACGTGGTTCAGCAGTTGCGCCAGCTCAAGAAAAAGGTGCCGTCCCTGGACGCCTCCATTTTCGATTTCAACCGCAGCATCACCTTCACCACCATGCCCGAAGCCGCCGGCAAGGAGCTGGATGGCTTTCTCGCCAATGGGCCTGCCCCCGCGGCGTTACACCTTATGCTGGCCGACGGCCATAACACCGGAGAGCTCTTCGACGAGGAGATCAAGGGCGAAGCGTACATCAGCATTTTCAAGCCGATCCTGAACGAGGCCAGCTGCCACCACTGCCACGGCAGTTCCCGCAAGGTTCTGGGCGGCCTGCATGTGCGCACCTCGGTCGAAAACGCCGTCCAAATGGCGCGGTCGACTCGCAATCATAGCCTTCTGATCGGCGGGCTCGGCAGCCTGATTCTGATCATCGTCGTCTATCTTCTCTTTCAACGCCTCGTCAACCGGCCGATGAACCAGTTGCTGGAGCTTGCCGGCCAGATGCGCAGAGGCGACCTGAGCCACTCGCTCGAGGTGCGCGGCCGCACCGAAATCAGTCACATGGTCGTACGCATGAACATGGTCAACCAGAATCTTCGCGAGATGATCGGGGAAATTGCCGCCGCTTCGACCAGCCTGTCCTCGTCGGCCAGCGAGCAGGCATCTTCCCTGGAGGAGACCAGTGCCTCGCTTGAAGAGATGTCCTCCATGACCCAGCGCAACGCCCAGGATGCCCGGGCGGCCGACCAGCTCATGAAAAAGGCCAAATCCGTAGCCGCCCAGGCGGACCGGTCGATGTCCCAGCTGACCGAATCCATGGAAGCAATTTCCAAAGCCAGCGAGGAGACGTCGAAGATCATCAAGACGATCGACGAAATCGCCTTCCAGACCAACCTGCTCGCGCTGAATGCGGCCGTGGAGGCCGCGCGGGCCGGCGACGCCGGAGCCGGCTTTGCGGTGGTGGCCAACGAAGTCCGGTCGCTGGCCATGCGTGCGGCCGAGGCGGCCCGGAACACGGCTGGCCTTATTTCCGGAACGACCACGAACGTTGGTAAAGGATGCGCTCTCGTCTCCCAGACCGCCACGGCGTTCTCGGAGGTGGGAACCACGATGGCGAAAACCGCCGAGCTGGTGGCCGCCATTGCAGCGGCCTCCAGAGAACAAGCAACCGGGATCGAGCAGATCAACCGGGCCGTTGCTGAAATGGACAAGGCGACCCAAAATTATGCCGCCACGTCCGAGGAATTGGCTGCCAGCGCCGGGCAGTTCAAGGTGGAAGCGGCACCCTCGCCCGCTGCGGGAGTGCGTCCCGGGAGAAAAGCAGCCAAGTTTGACGCCACGCCGAAAGATGACGCGACGGCGATCGACTTTTAATGCTTCGACCGGTCTCGCGGCGCAGGGGACGGGGCGGGACAAAAATTATCGCTTGGTGCGCAAACAGCCAGCTCTTCTTCCGAATTTGTTTTGCAGCCTCCCCGGGGGGCGTTGACTGTTGGAGCATCTGTCGCTAAGATGCTAGCAACTCGTCACGCCATCGGCCAGAAAGGGAGGAAGCGCTTCATGAAACGAATTTTCCGCATCGCCAAGCCCGTCAGTCTCGTTCTCGCCATTTACGTCTTCATGATTTCCGGCCCGCAGCAGGCGGCTTTCGCCGCCCTGGTCGAGACCGAAAACGTGTTGGATGCCTCTCACGTCCAATCCGCGCGGGAGCGGGTCCGCAATTTAATGGCCCGTGAGGACATCCAGAGCGCCCTGGCCAACCAGGGAATCGATCCGCAGGAGGCTCAAGCCCGTGCCGAGGCGCTGTCGGACGCCGAGGCGGTGCGCCTGGCCGATGCGATCGAAAGCCTTCCGGCCGGCGGCACCAGCGCGCTGGGCATCGTCATCGCGGCCATCCTGATCGTCTTCATCATCCTGCTGATCACGGACATCCTGGGATACACGAGCGTGTTTCCGTTCACCAAGCGCCACCGCTAAAGAATCAGGGCATGCCCGCACGGCATGCCCTGATTCTTTTCCAATTCCAGGAAGGACCGGCGCCCCGCTCGCATCGGGGTCAGGGCGTCTGTGAAGGAATTGCCTGGATCAATCCCTTCCCCTTGAACCCTTGGCCCCTTTGCCCCTGAACCCTTTACTTTTTATCCAGCTTGTCCAGGGCGGTCGCGCACCGTTCCAGGTCGGGACGCTTGTTGATGTCGCTGACCAGGATGTCCCGGATGATCCCCTTCTTGTCGATGAAAATCAGCGCCCGCTCGGAAACCCCGTCGGATCGCAGCAGGCCGTATTTCGAAGCGACCGCGCCGTGCGGCCAGAAATCGGACAACACCGGAAACCAGAGCTCCGGTCCCATCTGCCGGGTCCAAGCGTGCAGTGTGGGAACGCTGTCGACGGTGATGCCGAGCAGGATCGCGTCGTGCTGCTCGAACAGCCCGCGCGCCATGTTGTAGCCCGGCCACTGGTCGGAGCACACCGGCGTGAAAGCCGCCGGCACGAAGGAGAGCACCACGTTCTTCTTGCCCCGGTACTGGCTCAGCCGCACCTTCTCGCCGGTGATCGAGGGCAATGTGAAATCCGGCGCCGCCTGCCCCTTCTTGACCTTGAGCGTGCTGTCGATCGGCTTCAGGACGCCGGGGTCGTAAATGCTGTCCTTCAGCGTCTGGGCTCCACCCGGAGCCGCAGCGGCCCAAAGCCAGGCCGCCAGGCCCAACGCCATCATGATGATCCTCATACCGAACCTCCCGTAAAAGGGTTTCAGCGCAATCCTGAATTGGCCAACACCTTCTTCAGCAGTTCCTCCGGGTCCTGGCTGCCGCCGAGCTTGGAGTAATACACCTTGGGAGCGGCGCCTTTCTGATTCTTCACCCCAATGAAATAAGGAGTCCGCACCTCCCCTACCAACTTGTGGATCTTGAACTCCGCGTCCGGGAAAAGCGGGAAAGGCACCTTGTAGTTGTTTTTGTAATAATCCACTTCAAAGCTCGAGTTGCCGACGCCGATTCCGATCAATTTGACCTTGCCCTTGAGCTGAGGATCGGCTTCAATTTTTCGGTACGCTTCGTTCAGAGAAGGAGCCTCCTTCTGGCAGTGCGGTCAGTACATGTTGAAGATGTGGACAATCACGATCTCGGCCGGTATGTCAGCAACCGTAAACTGTTTTTTTCCCGCAAGCCCCAGATAAGCCTGATGCGCGGCATCCTTGGGAGCCGGCAGGGTGATCGCCGGCAGGGCTGACCCTTCGGCTGGTGCCTGGCTTTCGGCGGCCACCCACGAGACAAAAGCCACCCAAAACCCCATCATTAAGACCACGGCACGAAACAGGTTGATGATCATTTCTATCCTCCTTCGCGTATTCGCCTCACGTCAACCCCTCCCCGCCTCTAAAATCTTGCTTCACCACCTATGCTTAGATAAAAAAATCTTCCCAATTTATCAAGAGTTTGCTAATTCAAAAAAAACTGTACCGCGGGACCCTTCACCACTTCGAACATTGCGCGGGCGCCGGCACACCTGAACTGCTCTTCCTCGATTCCATCCGCGCCGACTTTCGCTTGCGGCCAATGGCATTGCAGAAAGGGGACTCACCGAATGAATCGGTTCCTGATTTTGGCCATCCTATGCGTTCTGCCTGCCTTGATGTACGCCCCTGAAACGGCAGCCTCGACCCCCGGGGCGACAGCCGCACCGGCCCCTCACGATCTCGGACAATCGCTTCCGATCTGGAGTTGCATCCCATTCGCCTGCATGCTGCTCTCGATCGCGCTCATGCCGCTCATTCTGCCGAATTTCTGGCACCACCATTACGGCAAGGTATCCGCGTTCTGGGCCGCATCG
>CAZEKN010000115.1:0-7289 GCA_964512755.1 uncultured Desulfatibacillum sp.
TAGGCTTCGCCCCGGCCGATCGCTGCGCCCACACGCCGCTCCATCAGGTACCGGAAGAAAAGCCCCACCACCATCCGGACGTTTGCAGGGAACGATCCGGATTTCCAGCGACGGCCGGATACCGTCACGCCCGGCCCTAAGTAAACAGCACCTCCGACGGACTTCAAGCGCAGGGAAAGCTCCACATCCTCCATCAGCATGAGATCCGGAAAGCCGCCGATGCGCTTCAACGCGCCGGTCCGCACGAACTGGGCCTGATCGCCGAATGAGATGCCGGTGATCAGGCCTCTCACGTTGTTGAGGGCCGCGATGACGGCTTGACCGGGGCTGGAATCCCTGAACTGCATCGCGAACCATCCGCCGGCGGCTTCGCGATCGGCCGTCAGCGCATCAATGATCCGCTCCGTGGCCCCCGGATGGAGCAAGGCGTCGGCATGCAGTATCAAGAGCACGTCCCCTCTGGCCGCCTGAGCAGCCACCCGGACCTGCACCCCCCGCCCCTTGCCAGCCGTAATGACCCGCACCCCGAATCCCCTGGCGGCCGTCACGGTATCGTCGTCGGAGCCCCCGTCCACTACGATGCTCTCCCCAATCCACGACCGTTCCCTTAAGTCAGCCAGGAGCCGGACGATGTTTTCGGATTCGTTGAGAGTCGGAATGATGACCGAGATGGTTTGCGGCGCATCGTATCGCTGAACGCGAAGCGCGGATCTCCTTCTGAAGAGGCTCCAGACCAGCAGGATGAAGAAAGGCAGGTACTCGGGCAGCTTGAGCCAGGGGATTTCCTGGAACACGCCGGTTTGGAACTCCCGCCCGAGGACCGGAAACGTGAACAGGACCGCCGCCTGCAGATACAGCCAGGCAGGCGACGGAAAAAAACACATAAAAGGGGCGATCATCACGAGGTACCAGGGATGCAGCGTCGGCAGCATGACCAGCAGACAGCCGAGGCCGAGATAGACGCCGCGCAGCCGATCGTCTTCGACGAGCCACACCCATCCCACGCACAACATAAAAAGGAGCCCCGCCGCCGGCAGCCACCAAGGGCCGAATGCCGCTCCCAACACTTGCGTGATGAAGTCGTTGTATTGCATCCGGGCGGTGAATACTCCGAGAGATTCAAAAAGAGCCGCGCCGGCCGGAAGATAGGGGGTGAAAAGAGCAGTGGGCACGAACAGCGCCAGCAGCCTCCATCCGGAACGAGGCCTCCAACAAAAAGGGACCGCCGCAGCGGCCAGATATTTGCACATCACCGCCACGCCGAGAAAAAGATAACCGCCGGCAACGCTTCGTTGGTCCAGCAAAAAGAGGCCAATGAGCAGAAAAAAAACCTGCAGCACGTCCAGGTGCCCTTCCCCGCTCACGAAGACGACCACCAAGGGATTCCCGGCATAAAGCAATAGTCGCTCGGCCGGCAGCCGGCGCGCCCGCAGCAGGGCCACCAGAACCGCCATGACGCCAATATCCAAAAGCAGAAATGCAGCCTTGAAAAGCAGCGGCGTCGGGCTGATCCAGGCAAGCAGCCGGAAAAGTAGCAGGGCTGCCGGGGGGTAGATGGCAGCGAACGCTTTATGATTGAGATCCTGCCAGATGCGGCTCAAGTCGCCTTGAGCCAGAAACGCCAGGGCCGGATCGTTCGGAGGAAGCAAGTATGGGTTGAAGCCGTGGTTCTGGACCGCGCCTTCCCAGATGTAGCGGTAGATATCCGTGTTGGGCGGAAAGAAAAGAAAGGCGCTGCGGGCCGCTATCCCCAGCCCCATGATCAGGCCGAGTGCTTGCGGGGTTTTTAAATGCGCCGGAAAAGACCGGAGCATGAATACGAGCAGGATGAAGCCGCCGCCGTAGAGAGCCATCGATGCGGCGGCATGCCGCCCCAGCGGTCCGATGGCGGCCAACGCGGCCATATCGGCCGCCCAACCCAGGCAAAGAGCGGCAAACAGCACTGATTTCATGGAAAATGCACGGATTGAAATCGGGTGCAAAAGAGGAAGTCCGCCCGCCGCAGCCGGTGGGCGGATTCATTCGCCGTAATAGTCGAGGCCGAGATGGGTGATCAGCTCCTCCCCCCGCATATGGCGCAGCGTGTTTTTGAGCTTCTTGAGCTGGATGAAAAGGTCGTGCTCCGGGTAAAGGCCTTCGCCCACCATCGGCGTCTTGAAGTAGAACGACAGCCATTCCTGGATCCCGCTCATCCCGGCGCGCGCCGCAAGATCCATGAACAGCGCAAGGTCCAGCACCAGCGGGGCCGCCAGGATGCTGTCGCGGCAGAGGAAATCCAGCTTGATCTCCATCGGGTAGCCGAGCCAGCCGAAGATGTCGATATTGTCCCAGCCTTCCTTGTTGTCGCCCCGCGGCGGGTAATAATGGATGCGGACCTTGTGGTAGAAATCCTTGTACAGATCGGGGTAGAGCTCCGGCTGAAGGATATAATCCAGGACGCCAAGCTTGCTCACCTCCTTGGACTTGAAGGACTCCGGGTCGTCGAGCACTTCGCCGTCGCGGTTGCCGAGGATGTTGCTCGAAAACCAGCCGCTCAACCCGAGCATCCGCGCCTTCAACCCAGGCGCCAGAATGGTCTTCATCAGGGTCTGCCCGGTCTTGAGGTCTTTTCCGCCGATGGGCACCCGGTTCTTCTTGGCCAGATGCTGCAAGGCCGGGATGTCGACCGTCAGGTTTGGTGCGCCGTTGGCATAGGGCACGCCTTCGCTAAGTGCGGCATACGCATAGACCATGCTCGGTGCGATGGCGGGATGGTTTTCGACCAGCCCCTTTTCGAACGTCTCAAGGGATTGGTGCACGGCGCCGTTCTCGATGTAAATCTCCGTGCTCCCGCACCAGACCATGACCACGCGCTGGATGTTTCGGCTTTGTTTGAAGCTGCGGATATCCGCACGCACCTGCTCGGCCAGCTCCATCTTGTTATGGCCGCGCTTCACGTTAACGCCGTTCAGTCGTTTAACAAAAGCCTGCTCGAACACCGCCGGCATGGGTCGAATGGATTCGAGCTCCGGCCGGATTTTCTCGAGCAGCTCCGGCTGCAGCACGCGGGCGTTGCTGGCAGCCTGAAACGCGTTGTCCTCGAAGATATCCCAACCGCCGAATTCGATATCGCCCAGCTCAGCCAGCGGCACAAAGTCTTTGATTGGGGGGCAGCGCTTTTCCGTGCGCTTGCCGAGTCGGATGGTGCCCATCTGGGTCAATGAACCGATCGGCTTTCCGAGATTCCTGCGAACGGCGAAAACCCCGGCGATGAACGTTGTGGCCACTGCGCCCATCCCCGGAATGAGGATTCCGAGTTTCCCGTCTGCCGGCTGGATGTCAAAAGCTTGTTTCATATCGTTTCTCCATTGGCGGCGACCGCCTCGAGGCGGCTGTCGGAAATCGATGGTCCTGGAGCCGTTCGCCTGTTCCCGTTCGAATTCAATATGCTAAAATAGTTCAGTCTCTCGGATAGTTAGCCGAGAAAGTCCTATAGGGGATCACCACGCTTCTGTCAAGGAAAGCTTTACCGCCTATCGTTGCGCATGCTTTTTGCTTCTTTGACACGCAGATATTTTCGATCTATAATGAGTATAATTTCTACTCATTAAGAGGGCGGCCTTGGACAACCTGCTTTCCGGTCTCATTTCCTCAAAAACCCGAGTCAAGCTCCTGATGCGCTTTTTTCTGAACCCTCAGGCACGCTCCTACCTGCGGGAATTGGCCAAAGAGTTCAAGGTCTCAACCAACGCCGTAAGGGAGGAGCTGAACCAGCTGACCCAGACCCAGCTTCTCAAAAGCGAAAGAAATGGCCGAAACATATTCTACTTCGCAAACTTCGAGCATGCCCTATTTCCTGAACTGCGCTCTATGGTTCAAAAAGTCATGGGCATCGACCAGGTGATTGAAGGTATTGTTCAACGACTAGGTAACCTGGAAACGGCATTTTTGATTGGCGATTACGCCGAAGGGAAAGACACCGGCATTATCGACATCCTGCTGGTGGGAACAATCGATGAGTATCACCTCAATGATCTGATTCGCAAAACGGAACGGTACATCAAACGCAAAATCCGTTCGTTGGCCATGAGCAGGGACGAATACCAGTCTCTTCAATCCAAACTCGATCAGATGCCCAAGTTGAAAATTTGGGAAAGGTCAGGGTCGTGATCGCCATAAAACGAGGAATGCTAATGGAACAGAAGGTTGTAATCCTCTGCGGTGGACTGGGAACCAGGCTTCGAGAGGAGACCGAATTTCGCCCCAAACCGATGGTCAACATCGGCTCCCGCCCCATTCTCTGGCACATCATGAAATACTACTCGCATTTCGGGTGCACGAATTTCATATTAGCGTTGGGCTACAAGGGCGAGATGATCAAGAATTACTTCTGCCATTATGAGCTAATGAACAGCGACGTAACCATTCAGCTGGGTCAGCCCGAGAGCATGTTCTTTCACCACTCTCATGATGAAGCGGGCTGGCGGATCACCTTGGCCAACACCGGAGAAAAGGCCCTTAAGGGAGCACGCCTAAAAAAAGTCGAGAAATACATTACCGACGAGACATTCATGGTGACCTATGGGGACGGGATCGCAAACCTGGACATCGCCGCTCTGCTGTCGTTTCACAGATCTCATGGCAAATTGGCAACCGTCACGGGGATCAACCCTGCTTCCCGTTTCGGCGAGTTGAAGGTCGATGGAACCCGGGTGATGTCATTTTCGGAAAAGCCACACAACGGGAAGAGCCTGGTGAACGGCGGCTTTTTCGTGTTTGAAAGGTCCATTTTCAATTACCTCTCAATCGATGACGCGTGTGACCTCGAAGTGGGACCCCTTGAGCAAATCGCCCGCGACGGACAATTGATGGTCTATAAACACAGCGGGTTCTGGGCTTGCATGGACACGCTCCGGGACACGGAATACCTCAACAAGCTCTGGAACGAAGGCCAGGCAAAATGGAAGACTTGGGATTGAACTGGTTTAGGTATGTTTAGGGGCATCTACAGAAACAAACGGGTTCTCGTAACCGGTCATACCGGTTTCAAAGGATCATGGCTGATATTGTGGCTTAAGACCCTGGGGGCGAACGTCATCGGCTACTCTCTCCCTGCTCCCACTGTCCCCAACCACTTCGACCAGCTCGATCTGAACCTGACCTCCGTCATCGGCGACATCCGGGACGAAAAAAAATTGGCGGCAGTATTTAAAGAACATAAGCCGGAAATCGTCTTTCACCTCGCTGCCCAATCCCTCGTGCGATCATCCTTCCAAAACCCGGCAGAGACGTTTTCAACCAATATCCAGGGAACCGTCAATATTCTTCAAGCATCCCGAGATAGCGAAACGGTTCGTGCGGTCGTGAATATCACCAGCGACAAATGCTACGAAAATCAAGAGTGGCCGTGGGGGTATCGAGAGAGCGATGTTCTCGGCGGCTACGACCCGTACAGTGCGTCGAAGGGCTGCGCCGAGATTGTCACGAACTGCTGGCGAAATTCATTCTTCAACTTGGAAACGTATGGCAAATCACACCAGACACTCCTGGCGAGTTGCCGGGCCGGCAATGTGATCGGAGGAGGCGACTGGGCATCCGACCGACTGGCTCCCGACATCATCCGAGCCGTATCACAGAACCAGAAAGTGGAACTGAGAAACCCGCAAGCCGTGCGAGCGTGGCAGCATGTGCTTGAGCCGTTGAGCGGGTATCTGCTCCTGGGCCAAAAACTCTTGGAGGGTCAGAAGGAATTCGCGGAGGCATGGAATTTTGGACCGTCCGAAGACGGGCACATGACCGTGTGTGACATCGTAGAGCAAGCCAAGAAGTGGTGGCCCAAAATTGAGTACGAATACTGCCAGAGCGCTGAACAGCCACATGAAGCGAACCTGCTCCGGCTGGATTGTTCCAAAGCGTCTATCAGGCTGAGGTGGCGAACGGTGTGGGATGCACCGACCACTGTGAAGAAAACCATCCTCTGGTATCGAGCGTTCCATGAGGGCGGCCGGGTTGGCAGCGCGGATGACCTCCACGACTACCTCGCAGACGCCATCCAGCGCAAACTCATCTGGACTCAGGCATGAAATTCGTCGAAACGCCGTTAAACGGAGCCTACATCATTGAGCTTGAGCCGTTTCAGGATGAGCGTGGATCGTTTGCACGCATGTTCTGCCTGGAGGAATTTCGGAAGATCGGTTTTCAGAAGCAGATTGTCCAAATCAATCATTCGATGACCAAGAAAGCTGGAACCATCCGCGGCTTGCATTATCAGGGCCGACCGACGGCCGAGATAAAAATCATTCGCTGCATTCGTGGAAAGGTCTTCGATGTCATGGTGGACATCCGGAAAGGATCGCCAAATTTTCTGCAATTCCATGGCCTCGAATTATCGCCGGAAAACCTCTTCATGGTCTTCATCCCGGAGGGATTCGCGCACGGGTTTCAAGCTCTGACGGACAATGCGGAGCTGTTATATCTTCATTCCGCATTATACACTCCTCAATGTGAGCTTGGGCTGAGATTTAATGACCCCGCCCTGAGGATCGATTGGCCCTTGCCGGTGGAAGCCGTATCTTTAAGAGACCAGAGCTATCCCCTTATTAACGTTGACTTCAAAGGGATCGACCTATGAAGTGCCGTTTCTGCGGTGAGCTGTTGATCCATGCTTTCATCGATCTGGGCTGCGCTCCGCCATCCAACGCCTATCTGACTGCTGCTGATCTCAATCGACCGGAGATTTACTATCCCCTCAAAGTTAGGGTCTGCCACAACTGCTGGCTCGTGCAGACAGAAGACTATGCCAGTGCAGAGCAATTGTTTTCACCCGACTATGCCTATTTCTCATCGGCATCTTCAAGCTGGCTGACTCATGCCAGAAACTTCAGCCGGATGATTATTAACCGCATGAGGCTGAATGCCAAGAGTTTCGTCATAGAAATTGGATGCAATGACGGGTATTTGCTTAAAAATTTCATCGAAGTTGGAATTCCCTGCATGGGAATCGAGCCCACGTCGAGCACAGCATCGACTGCCCGCGCCTTGAGAATTCCAATCCTACAGGAGTTTTTCAGCCAGGCAGTTGGCGGTCGTTTATCCGACTCGGGGCAACAAGCCGATCTAATCATCGCCAACAACGTTTATGCGCATGTACCGGACATCAACGATTTCACGATGGGGCTAAAAACTCTTCTAAAACCGGGCGGAACCATTACATTGGAGTTTCCCCATTTGATGAGGCTTATCGAGCACACCCAGTTCGATACCATCTATCATGAACACTTTTCCTATCTTTCCCTCTATACCGTCATGAA
>CAZEKN010000116.1:0-7269 GCA_964512755.1 uncultured Desulfatibacillum sp.
TCGGTGAACCAGCCACTGCAACCGGTCGGACGTGTGCTGAATCCGCAGCGGAAGCAATCGGCAAAGACGACTTCCAAGGTCGTCAAGTTTCAAAAAAATTTCTTGTATCTTTTTCCTTGGATCTTTTAGTCTTATATTTAATTGTTTAATATTCAAGTTTAACTTATCAATGTGTTTCGTGAAGCTGCGATGCAGGGCCTTGTCGAGACTATCCATGTGGCGAAGCAATGAATCTTTTTCAGGAACAACCAGCTCCGCAGCTGCTGACGGCGTCGGTGCTCGCAAGTCAGCAACGAAATCGGCTATCGTTACGTCTGTCTCGTGGCCGACGGCTGAAATGAGCGGAATTCCGGAATTAAAAATCGCCATAGCCACGGTTTCTGAATTGAACGCTTGAAGATCTTCAAGAGAACCTCCGCCACGGGCCAAGATGATCACATCTGAGTCTGCGCGCTGATTGACGAGGGCTATGGCCGCACTGATTTCCTCTTCGGCTCGAGGTCCTTGTACGCTGACCGGGACGATTTCGATACGGAGGTTGCGAAAACGGCGGTCCAGAACTGTGATGATGTCGTGCACCACGGCACCGGAAGAAGATGTTATTACGCTGATTTTGTTAGGAATAAAAGGAATTGGCTTCTTATGCTGCTGGTCGAAATAACCCCCTGCTGCCAAACGCTTCTTTAGCTTTTCAAAGGCCTGTTGCAGGGCTCCCAGGCCTGCCGGTTCAAGATATTCCAGGATGACTTGATAATTGCCCCTCGGTTCATACACGCTGAGTCGGCCCAGGCCGACGATTCTCATACCGTCTTCAAGATCGATGCGGGTCTGGCGGTATTGCCCGCGGAATACGACAGCGGAAATTTGGGCGTTTTCATCCTTTAACGTGAAATAAAAATGGCCCGACGGAGGCATCCGTAAGTTTGAAATTTCACCACAAATCCAGATGACGGGGAAACCTGTCTCAAGAACAGATTTGATCCTGGCCGTTAGCTCGGAAACGGAATAGATTATCTTGGAGGTTTGACTCTGAGATGGTTCTGGTGAACCGCCGTACATCTCAAAATCTGATGGTTTTTCTGTTGAATTCATGCAAACAGGCGGAGGCGCGTTTTTTTGGCCATATCTAAAAGGTCTGATAAGTTATATTATGTAAACTTTTAAGTCGCAGCGGAAATAAAGCATTCACCTATTCCTCCGAATACCTCGCAATCAAATCCCGCACGGCAGGAACCAGGTAGACGGTATCATGTGGGAGCTTTGCGAGCGCCGAAGCAAGCACACTGATTTTTTTGCCTAATGGCTTATGCTTGTCGATAATGATCAAATGCTTTCCGTGGACGATGCACGAACCGCTTTTTACCCTCACACCGGTATTGCGAAAATTGTGTTCTTCAACACCAACACCAAGCTTTTCGGCAAGTTCCCTAAGCTCCTGATATATCTTTTCCGGCTTCATGAAAGACATACCTATAGGAGTTGTGGCTGAAAATCAAGAAAAGCTGAGGAGTCCGTTGAACCGAATGATTTCCGAAACACCTTGAAAAAGCGCTTCAATGTGTTACTTTAGAAAACTAAAAAAACGATCAGAAACCTAACCCACAGGAGGAATGAATGGATTCTTTAACCCTTCAAAAAACCCAGGTTCAGGTAAGGGTTAATTCGTTTGTCCGCAGTGTCTACAACTGGATGGCAATCGGATTGGGGCTGACCGGAGTGGTTGCGTACTCGGTCGCCAACATGCCCGAGATTCGCAATGTTATTTTCGGCTCTGGAATCGTGTTTTTCGGCCTGATTATCGCACAGCTGGCACTGGTGTTTATGCTCAGTGCTCGAATCTACCGCATGCAAGCCGGTACGGCCACACTCCTATTCGTCCTGTACTCGGCCCTGAATGGCGCTACGCTTTCATCGATTTTTCTGGCCTATGCCCAATCCAGTATAACCAGCACGTTCTTTATCTGCTCGGCGACATTCGTCGCATGCAGCGTCTACGGTTGGACGACGCGCCGGGATCTGACCTCCATCAGCGGATTTCTGACGATGGGCTTGATCGGTATTGTCATCGCCTCGCTGGTCAACCTCTTCTTTCAGAGCAGCGCAGTCAGCACCATCGTGAGCTATATCGGCGTGCTGGTTTTCGTCGGCCTCACCGCTTATGACACACAAGACATCAAGAACATGGCGATGTCGCAGCCGGCCGATATCGATTCGGGAGCCGTTCGCAAGGGCGCCATCCTGGGGGCTCTGAAGCTGTATCTGGACTTCATCAACCTGTTCCTCATGCTGCTGAGAATCTTCGGAAGCAGCCGTGACGAGTGAAGCATCATTACTAATAATGTGGTGGAACTGAAAAAGGCATCGGTCTTCCGATGCCTTTTTCAGTGGTCCGCGTTCATGAGTTAAAAGAATCCTTAAAACTACACGTTAGCCGATGGCTTCTCCGATGGCCTGAGATATTGATCGTGCCAAGGCCTCGACCGCTTCCCGGTTCGGCCCCTCCACCATCACCCGACATAAAGGCTCGGTTCCCGAATAGCGCACGAGCACCCTTCCGTTGTCTCCCAACCGTGATTCCACCTCTTTGATGGCGCGTTGGACTTGAGCCAGATGCTCCAACTTGGGTTTTGATTTGACGGTTACATTGATGAGAGTCTGAGGAAAAGCGGTCATAACCTCTTTCAGCTTTGACAGCGGCTTGGAATGGTGGCGGATCGCATCGATCAGCATGAGGCCTGATAGAATGCCGTCACCGGTCGTGTGGTGCTCGGCGAAAATGATGTGCCCCGAGTCTTCTCCGCCAAGGGCTGCGCCACAGGCTCGCATCCCCTCCGTTACATAACGATCGCCCACACCCGTCGTCCGATGCTGAATGCCAAGATTCTTCAGGCAACGGCTCAGCCCCACGTTGCTCATCACGGTGCTGACCACGATATTGTTGGTTAGGCGCGCCTGCATTTTGAGATGTTGTGCAATGACAGCCAAGACCCGGTCACCGCTGATCACCTCTCCTCGATCGTCGACCGCAATCATCCGATCACCGTCGCCATCGAATGCCAAGCCGAGTTCGGCCCGCTCGGCCGACACACGCTCAACGAGTTCGTCGGGATGCTGGGAACCGCATCGGTGGTTGATGTTGATGCCATTCGGCTGTACATTGATGGCCTCCACCGAGAACCCCAGTTCCGAAAAAATGCGCGGGGCAATCTCGCTGGTGGCTCCGTGAGCGCAATCCAAGATAAGCTTAAAGCAGACGCCGGCGTCGAATGATACGCAACTCTTAAGAAAATCACCATACTGGACGGCAGCCCGGGGATTATAGCCCGTCCGGCCGATGGTATGGTTGGCGGGTTTCAAGCCGGATGTTTTTCCGTCAAGAACCAGATCTTCAATTTCAGTTTCCTTTTCATCCGGCAATTTGAAACCGTCCGATCCAAATATCTTTATCCCATTGTCGGGATAAGGATTATGCGAGGCCGAAACGACAATTCCCGCGCTCGCCCCGGACGTTCTCGTTATAAAAGCAATACCTGGAGTCGGCAAGACTCCGACGAGTTCGGCGTCTACGCCGGCTGCACATACTCCGGAAGCCAGGGCGTGAGCGATCATGTCGCCTGAAAGTCGCGTATCCTGCCCGATAACGACTCTCGGCCGATCTCCAATTGATTTGAATAGCCAACCAACGGCTTGACCGACCTGAACTGCAACTTCAGGTATTATAGGATAACTATTTGCAGTTCCTCGAATTCCATCTGTACCAAAAAGCTTGCCCATTTCTTCGTCTAAAGATGTTTTTTTGTGGTGGGAGCATATATATTCAAGTCAAAATGGTGCTAAAGCTGACCATCCGCTCATACAGGGCCAGCGTAATACTTAATGGCTTGGGATGCTTCGGCTACCGTTTTATCGACAATTCCCTGCAGCCAGGTTGTCCCCAATCCGGCTTCCTCCAGGCTCAACGCCCTGAGTACGACCATATAGTCCTTCCCTTTCCGGGATATTTGGGATGCCATTATTTCTTTAAATGTATCAAGCGTGCGGTTTTCTGCCAGGCAATCGCACTGGCGCATAAGCTTTTCTTCGAGCACTGGCCAGGCGGCGGAAAGAGTCATATCATCTCCGTCTTTCTTTTTTTCGACCAGTTCGCCGAGCCGCCGCATGCGCTCCTCGATCGCCCTGTGAACGGTTAGCGTAAGCCCCTCCAGAATGGCCTCCGGGAACTCAGCGCTGACGAACAATTTGCGGATTTCCCGGTACCACTGGCTTAGTGCCATCAGATTGCCGATATAGACAAGATTGTTCTTGATGATCCGGGAAGCGCCCGAAGACCTTCCCGGCCGAAACTCGATGTTGCCTCCTTTAGCCGCTCCTCCATAAATGAGGCGATTCGGCCGCAGTTCGTCCTTGCGCAGAATGGTGCCGGCCGCAACGGTGGTTCCAAAATTCAGCCGCAGCGGGCCGACCATCCCCCCCTGCCCGCCCAGAAAAATCGGCGACTGATTCAACATGACGCCGCGCGGGACATCGCCGATCAGGGAAGCCGTTGCCTTATCCTGGCTTGGGGTGAAGTTAAAATGAATATAAGAGCTGCCGACCTCGCTGTGATTCTTTCGGCTCGTGCCGCCGGCCATGAGGCAATCACAGAAATTGATCAAGCTGCCAAGCGTGACGAAGGGGAATAGGATCGTCTGTTTCAGGCCCACGGTGTGAGCGATGCTGGCCTGCTCCTCTAAGATCGTCCCTTCGCGCACATGCGAACCGGGGCCGCAACGGGATCCTGCCAGGAAAACAGAGTCCTTGAAAAACCCGCTCTGGAGATCGACCCCCGGCCCGATTTGGCAATTCTCGATGATCGCCGGGCCGGCTGTCCCGATCTTGGCTCCGGCAGAGATCCAGGTGTGTTTCCCTGAGATCCTGCAGCCGGAATGAATAACCACTCCCCTGTTCGCTATCCGGACGTCTTCAATCTCCGGAGCTATCGCCACGGTCGCGGGGTTTTGAATTTTCACACCCTGTCGGAGCAGGCCTTTGATTTTCTCAGTGCTCATTTGCTCAGATCGGTGGCCCTTGGATGGGGCATCGAAAACATTAGGCGACATCGGCATAAATGGCGTTGAAATCCCTCGGCGTGTAATCCGAAACGATCTCATGCAATTTGGATCGGATGTGATCCCCGTCCTGGATCCTGGCAAGAGCGGCAAGCTCGTTGATCTGCCCGTTCAACAAATCCAGGTTGCAGGAGCCTCCGCGCAGCATCAGAATCTTGGAGTGCCGCGTCGGCTCAGCGTTTTCATCGTCCGTTATCAGCTCTTCGTGGAGTTTCTCGCCGGGTCTCAGCCCGATGAATTCGATCTTGATGTCGACATCCGGTTCCAGTCCGGAAAGCCGGATGAGATCCCGGGCCATATCGATGATCTTGACCGGGGTCCCCATGTCCAGAATGTAGATTTCACCGCCCTGCCCCATTGCCGCTGATTGTAGAATCAGCTGAGAAGCCTCACGGATGGTCATGAAGTATCGGGTAACATCCGGATGAGTCACGGTGACGGGTCCGCCGTTTTCAATCTGCTTCTTGAACAAGGGTGCCACGCTGCCGACGCTGCCCACTACATTTCCGAACCGAACGGCAATCATGCGGGCATTTGAAAGCCCGCAGCTGCTCCGGTTGAGGGTAATCATCTCGGCCACCCGCTTGGACGCCCCCATGACGTTGCCCGGCTTAACGGCTTTATCAGTGGATACCAGAACAAACCGCTCCAAGTTGAATTCGTCGGCGACATCCAATAGGCACTGGGTGCCGATGATATTATTTTCGACCGCCTTCCATGGCTGCAGCTCTAGCATCGGCACATGTTTATACGCGGCGGCATGGAAAACAATCTGTGGTTTGTAGACCTGAAAAGTCCTGCGCAGACTTGCTGCGTCCTGGACATCTGCGAGTATCGGCACGATGTTCAGATGCCCAAAATCTCTCTTGAGATCGAGCTCGATTTCGTAGAGAGGACTTTCGGCCCTTTCGAAAAGAACTAGTGCTTCAGGCCTGAAACGGCAGATTTGGCGGCAGAGCTCCGATCCGATGGACCCCCCGGCGCCGGTAACCAGGACACGCTGCCCTCGAAGGCAACTGTCGATCAATTTCTCATCCAACTTGACGGTCTCGCGCCCGATCAGATCGCGATATGCCACTTCGCGCACCGTCTTCATGGTGATTCGGCCGCCGATCAGTTCGCCGTAGCCTGGCACCGTCTTAAAGCGCACCCCGCTCTGTTTGCACAAGGCCACGATCCGGCGCATTTGCTCTGCGCTGGCGGAAGGGATGGCAATCAGCAGTTCATCAGCCTCGGTCTTATCGGCAATGAACTCCAGATCCTCAACGGTTCCTCGCACCGGAATGCCATGAATTCTACGGCCGATCTTATTGGAGTTGTCATCCAGAAAGCCTACCACCCGATAGTGCAACTGCGGGTTGTCTTGGATTTCGCGTAAAATTTTTTCGCCGCAATTGCCGGCGCCGATGATCAACAGGCGCTTATTCGTAACACGGCGGATTCGTTCTACGAATCCGCTGATAGGTGCGAGGGACTGAATCGGATTCGTCGGAACATACTTTTGGAAAAACAGGCGGATACCCAGCCGCACCCCTGAAACCGCCAGAATGTTGAAACCCCAGTCGATGAAAACGACCGAGCGGGGAACGTTCTTATAGCGATAAATCAGCACGATCCAGACGATGATGATCAAGGTACTCATGCTCACGGACTTGATGATGTCAACCAGGTCGGTGACGCTCGTAAAGCGCCACATGCCGCGGTAGACATCGAAGATATAAAAGCAGATGAGCTTGATCAGAATGGCCACCGGCAGGATGGCAACCATTTCATCGACAAATTTTTCGGGGATGTCGAAATCAAAACGTATCAGGTAGGACGCAACCCAAGACAGGCACAGAAGACATGCGTCGATGCCGAATAGGATGAAGAAATTGCGGTTGAAGAACAACTTCTTCCCCTTGATATTAATGAGCTTGGATAGTCTCACCAGCCGAAATCATCTGTGTTTTTTAAATGGATAAGCCACCAGATTATTCATAGCATAATTCAGAAGCTTTGTTAAACGGTCCCTTCATCGGTGGGCTCTTTTTAAAGCGATTCAGTGGCTGACACCCTGGCAGCGGAGGACCCGCAACAGCGTCATTGCCAGTATGCGTATGTCAAGGCTTAGCGATCGATGCCGAAGATAGTATTCGTCGAACTCCACCTTGACCGGGAT
>CAZEKN010000117.1:0-7263 GCA_964512755.1 uncultured Desulfatibacillum sp.
ATCGGCGAATGGGAATTCTACTGGCAGCGCCATCTGTCGCCGGCGGATCTTGCGCAGGCAGCACCGCCTCTGCCGTCCGGGTACATCCAAGTTCCCGGGTTCTGGAAGGGGTACCCGCTGGACGGATCACACCTGCCGGGGACCGGCTATGCCACCTACCGTCTGAACGTGCTTTTGAAACCTGCGGATGCGCCCCTAGCGCTAAAAATCGAGGAAGTCTCCACGGCCTACACGATTTTCATCGACGGGAGGCCGGCCGCCTCGGCCGGCCTGACCGGAATGACGCCCGAAACGACCGTTCCCCAGCAGTTCCCAGCGATCGTTGCCTTTCAGCCGGAATCCGAGCATGTCGAAATCCTCCTGCAGGTATCCAATTTTCACCACCGCCGGGGCGGCTTGTGGGATCTGATCACCCTGGGGTCGGAAGCCCAGATCCGGCGACTGAATGATCTGCAACGAAGTTTCGATTTTTTTATCCTCGGCGCCATATTCTGCATGGCAGGTTACCACCTGAGCCTTTTCGCGGTCCGTCAAAAATTCCGGCCGACCCTGTACTTCGGAATCGTCTGCCTGCTGATTGGACTCAGACTGCTCGCGACCGATGAACGTCACCTGCTCCAATTCGCCCCTGCCATCGATTGGGGCACCCTGATCAAGCTGGAGTATTTGTCCTACTACCTTGCCGTTCCTGCCTTCGCGTTCTTTCTGAAGTCCCTGTTCCCCCAACTTCCACGGAATCTGCTTCGCACCATCCTGGTGATCGGATCAGGCTTCTCCGCCGTTGTCCTGTTCACGCCGCCCGCCGTTTTTACCCATACCCTGCATGCCTACGACCTCTTCACCCTGGGGTTGTTCGTCTACACCTTCCGGCTGCTGCTGTCGGATCCGGTGCGGCGGCAGGTGGAAGCCTTCGTGCTGATGATCGGCCTCCTGGGGCTCTGTCTGGCGGTGGTCAACGACATGCTGCACGTCGAACGGGTCATCCGCACCGGATTTTTCGCTCCCTTCGGGATGCTTTTCTTCATCTTCTCGCAGGCGTTTCTGCTGTCCTTCCGGCTGCTGAGAGCCTTCACCCTGGCCGAGGCCCAGCGCACGGAACTGCGCGATACCCTGGAATCCCTCAAACAGGAGGTGATCGACCGCATCCGGGTCGAGGAGGATCTGCGCGAAAGCGAGGAAAAATACCGGACCATCCTGAACAGCATCCAGGAAGGCTACTACGAGGTCGACCTGAAGGGCGACATGATGTTCTGCAACGATTCCCTGTGCGGCATCATCGGCTACGGCCGGGAGGAGCTGATCGGGATGAACAACCGCCGGTACATGTCGGCGGAGGCCTCCAAGCGGGTCTACGAAACCTTCTTGCGCGTGTACAACACCGGCGAGGCTGCCAAGGCGTTTGACTGGGAGGTCGTCACCAAGGATGGGACCAAGAAAATCGTGGAGGCCTCCGTGACGCTGATCCGGGACGGCAAGGGCACCGCCAGCGGGTTCCGCGGGGTCGTGCGTGACATCACCGATCGCAAGAAAGCCGAGGAGCAGGCCAAACTGCACCAGCAGCAGCTGATGCAGGCAAGCAAAATGGCGGCCCTGGGGGTTTTGGTTTCGGGCGTGGCCCACGAAATCAACAACCCCACCAACTTCATCATGCTGAACGCTCCCATCCTGGGGGATGCCTGGGAGAACGCGCTGCCGATCCTGGAGGCGTATTACCAAGAAAACGGTGATTTTCTGATGGGCGGCTTGAAATATTCGGACATGCGGCAGCACGTGCCCAAGCTGCTGGCCGGCGTTGCGGACGGCGCCGGCCGCATCAAGCAGATCGTAGCCAGTCTCAAGACCTATGTGCGCGGGGACGGCGCCGACCTGTCCCAGCGCGTGGATGTCAACGCGGTCATCCAGTCGGCGCTTTCCCTGATTTCCAACGTGATCAAGAACGCCACTTCGCATTTCACCATCCGCTGCGATTCCGGCCTGCCGCCGGTGCAGGGCAGCTTCCAACGGCTGGAGCAGGTGATCATCAACCTGATTCAAAACGCCTGCCAGGCGCTCGCGGACAAGACCCGGGGCATTTTCATTTCAACCATGCTCGACGACACCGGCGACCATGTTGTGATCCGGGTTCAGGACGAGGGCGCCGGGATCTCGGCTGAGGACCTGATCCGCCTTCGTGAGCCGTTTTTCACCACCAAACAGGAAGCCGGCGGCCTCGGCCTGGGGCTGTCGATCTCCGCCCGGATCGTCGAAGAGCACCGCGGGAGCATGCGCTTCACCTCGCAGCCCGGCGTCGGGACGACCGTGGAAATCACTCTGCCGTGCCGGTCGGGTGCTGCCGGTTGAAAGGATCTTCTCCATGAACGAAACGACCTACCCCGAACTGCCGGTCCTGGTGGTCGACGACGAGGCCCAGGCCCTGACCAGCTTCGAACTGACGCTGCGCTCCGCCAGCATGAACCACTTCATCTGCTGCCAGGACAGCCGCGAGGTGATGCCCGTCCTCGCGCGTCAGGAGATCGAGATCATGCTCCTCGATTTGTGGATGCCGCACCTGTCGGGCGAAGAGCTGCTGCGACGGATCACGTCCGACTACCCGGATGTGCCCGTCATCATCGTCACGGGGGCCGACGACGTGGAAACCGCCGTCAAGTGCATGAGGCAAGGCGCCTTCGACTATATCGTCAAACCGGTCGAAAAAAGCCGCCTGGTCAGCAGCGTGAAGCGGGGCATCGAGCTGCGTGAGCTGCACCGTGAGAACCAGCTGCTCAAGGCGCGAATCCTGTCCGATCGACTGAGTTGTCCCGAGGCCTTTACGGAGATCGTCACCATCAGCCCCGCCATGCGATCCATCTTCCAGTATATCGAGGCCGTTGCACCCAGCCCGCGGCCGGTCCTGATCACCGGAGAGACGGGAACGGGCAAGGAGCTAGTGGCGCGGGCCGTGCACACCCTGAGCAACCGCAAAGGGGCCTTTGTTCCAGTCAACGTCGCCGGCCTGGACGACCACGTGTTCGCCGACACCTTGTTCGGCCATAAAAAGGGCGCTTTCACCGGTGCCATTGAGGCTCGGCCCGGCCTTCTGGAGCAGGCGGCCGGCGGGACGCTTTTCCTGGACGAGATCGGCGACCTCAGTGCCGTCTCACAGGTCAAGCTCCTGCGGCTGCTGCAGGACGGGGAATATCTGCCTTTGGGTTCCGACCTTGCCAAACGATCGGATGCCCGCATCGTGGTGGCGACCAATCAGGACCTGGATGCCGCCCGCAACTCCGGTCGATTCCGCAAGGACCTCTACTACCGGCTTTGCGGCCACCGGCTGCAGATCCCGCCGCTTCGGGAGCGACCCGAAGACCTGCCGGTTCTGCTGGATCACTTCCTCGAAAAAGCGGCGAACAGTCTGAAAAAGAAAAAACCCACCCCGCCGGATGAGCTCAGCAAACTGCTGGCCGCCTATCATTTCCCCGGAAACATCCGGGAGCTGGAGTCCATGGTGTACAACGCGGTCAGCATCCACGCGGCGGGCAAGCTGTCCATGGATGCGTTCAAGTCCGAGATCTTCAAAGCGCAGCCGGGTCTGGCCGACGCAACCGCCGGCCCGGTTGATGCGGCCGGCGGGGCGACCGTCTTTCCGGACCCTCTGCCGACGATCAAGCAGGTCGATCGTATGCTGGTGGACGAAGCCCTGCGGCGGTCCGGCGGCAACCAGGCCATCGCCGCCATGATGCTGGGGATCACGCGCCAGGCGCTCAACAAGCGGCTCAAAAAGACAAGCGACCCAGCTTAAGGAGGATGCATTTCACGTTGACGGGGCAACTCTCGAAAACGAGTTAGATTCCTTATCGTTCCAGCATCTTCACCACTTTTTCCAGCTCCTCCACGCGATTCCGGTTGCAGCCTTGGCACTACCGGATCACTTGCAAAAGACACCACAGACCGATTCCAGACTCTCTTTTTAAAATTGGCGCTTCTCATGTGATTCCGGCTCGTTGCCGTTCGCCACGGAATTGTTTGCGGCGGGCGTCCTTCCGGCCCACGGACGTTTGGTATGCCGATTGCTCTACCGCTGGCCAAGGCAGTCGCAACCATGCGCCAAAGGAGAAATTTCATGACGTCATTCAATGCAGGCCAACCCACGCCGGGCAAGGCGCTGTATGCCGGCATCGACGCCGGCTCCATCAGCGTCAACGGCATCGTCATCGATGAACAGAAACAGATCATTTACGCAAGCCCTTATCGCCGGCACTTCGGCAAGGTGGAGGAAAGCGTCGCCGAGCTGGTCGGCGATCTTGAAACCCGCTTCGGATTCGATCGAATCACGGTCACCGCGTTCACCGGCAGCCATGGCCGCCACCTCAGTGAACGGTGTGGCGCCCCTTATGAGGTCGGCATCATCAGCCAGTTGCTGGGCGTCGTCCACATCTCGCCGGAGGTGCGGACCGTGATCAGCATGGGAGGACAGGAGACGGCCTTGATGCAGGTGGCCCACCACAGGTCGAACTGGGAGCTGGAGCATTTCAGCACCAACGGGCCCTGCGCCTCAGGAACGGGGTCCTTCATCGACCAGCAGGCCGAACGCCTGGCGACCTCCATCTATGAACGTCGCGGCGACCGGGACCACCCGCCGATCGACCGGATCCTGGCCGACTTCATCGCACGGGGTCTGAAAAGCCGGCGGGCGGCCACCGTGGCCTGCCGCTGCACGGTTTTCACCAAGTCGGATATGATCCACCTTCAAAACAAAGGCGAACGGCTGGAGGACATCATCCATGGTCTGCACGTCGGCAATGCCCGCAACTATCTCAGCACCGTGGTGGCGAACCGGGTCCTGAGGGACCCCATCCTGTTCATCGGCGGACTGTCCCTCAACGAGCTTCAAGTCAAAGCGCTGCGGGGCTATTTTCCGGGCCTGGTGGTGCCGCCGCACAGCACGTCCCTGGGCGCCCTGGGCGCCGCGCTTCACGGCCTTGCCGCCGGCCGTGCGGTTAAAATCGATCCGGCGGCCCTCACCGTTCCGCCGGACCGCCAGGCGGCGGCGGTGCCGGTCGGGTTAGGGCTTGCACTGCGGAAAACCGTCTTTCCGGAAGGCAACGACAACCCGAGCCGGGTCATGGCCGCCGGGCTGCAAGGCTATCTGGGCATCGACATCGGATCCACGACCACCAAATACGCCCTGATCGACGAGGCCGGCCGGATCGTCCACAAATGCTATGTGCCGACGTGCGGGAAGCCGGTCGAAACGGTCCAGGGGCTTCTTCAACACATCCGGGCGCAGATGGGACCGGACCTGACGATCCTGGGGGTGGCGACGACGGGGTCGGGGCGGAACGTCGTCGGTGATTTTTTAAAGGCGGATCTCGTCATCGACGAGATCACGGCACACGCGCGGGGAGCGGTCGCGGTCGATCCAACCGTCGACACCATCTTCGAAATCGGCGGCCAGGATTCCAAATACATTGCCATCCGGGACACTCACCCCCTCGACTTCGACATGAACAAGGTCTGCGCCGCGGGCACGGGCAGTTTCCTGCACGAGCTGGCCAACAAACTCGGCATCGACATCGTGGGCGAGTTCCAGGAAATCGCGCTCGCCTCTGAAACGCCGGTGAAGCTGGCCGAGCGCTGCACGGTGTTCATGGAATCCGATCTCATGTCCTTTCACCAGAAAGGCGCGGCGCGCCGGGATCTCATCGCCGGGCTTTGCTACGCCGTCGTCCACAACTACCTGAACCGGGTGGTTGGAAAGCGCCGGATCGGCGAGCGCGTGATGTTCCTGGGCGGGCCGTCCCTCAACAAGGGCGTCGTGGCTGCTTTCGAGAACGTGCTCGGCCGCGGGCTTCTGGTCCCCCGGCACCGCGAGGTCCTCGGCGCCTTCGGTGGCGCCATGTGCGTTCAGGAAAAGATGCTTGCGGAGGGGACTCGTGAGTCCAGCACGTTCCGCGGGATCGAGCGCGCCGTCGCAGACCGGATGCTCTTTCTGGAGAAGACCTGCCAGGCCGACCCCGCATGCCAGAACCAGTGCAAGCTGAAAATCTACCGTTTCGACGGCCGCAAAAGCGTGTGGGGCGGAGAATGCGGCCGCTATGACCTCAATCATGGCAGCGGCGGCCGCAAGGAGAACTATTTCCGTCTGCGGGCCAAAATCTGGGAAGAGCATATGGCGGGTGTGTACGCGACCCTTCCGGACGCGCCTCTCATGGAGGTGGACGGCCGGCCCACCGTGGGCATGATGCGGGCGCTCTATGGAATCCACGGCTGCCTGCTGTGGGCGCATTTCTTCGACCAGCTGGGGTTCCGGCTGGTGCTTTCGCCGCCCACCAACGAGTCGATATCCAGGATCGGCATCGAGACCATGACGGCGGAGACCTGCTACCCCGTAAAAGTGTCCCACGGCCATGCCCGGCTGCTGATGGGCCGGACGCGCCACCTGTTCCTGCCCATCCCGCTGGACATGACCACCCCGCACAAAAGTGAACGGGGGTATTACTGCCCCATGGTGCAGAGCAATACCTACATGATCCGTGCCGCCCTGGGGATACCGGCGGAGGCGGTCCTGAGCCCGGTCCTGAACCTCCGGGCGGACGCGGACATGCTGGCGCTGGATTTTCACGCGCAAATGGGGCGCCGCCTCGGAGTCGGCAAGAGCCGGGTCCGCCAGGCGCTGAAGCAGGCACTGGAGCGCCAGGATCGCTTCGTGAAAGAGCTGCACCGCGCCGGCGACCATATCCTCAAGAGCATCGGGGCGGACGAGCCGCTCCTGGTGGTCACCGGCCGGCCCTACAACCTTTACGACGAGCGTTTGAACCTGCGGCTGGGGCAGAGCTTGGCCAAGATCGGCCTGACGGCCCTGCCCATGGATTTCATCGATGCATCCGCCATCCATCTCGGCGATTTGGCATCGATGTACTGGGGGCTGGGAGCCCAGATTCTGCGGACCGCCCGGATGATCAGCGCCACCCCGAATTATTTCGGGCTGCACCTGACGAATTTCGGATGCGGTGCGGATTCCTTCATCGAACATTTTTACAAGCACACGATGGGTGCCAAGGCCTGTCTCATCCTCGAATTGGACGAGCACAGCGCTGCGGCCGGGGTCATGACCCGGCTGGAAGCTTACCAGAACGTGATCCACAACACGTTGGCGAAGCAGCCGCCGGTGCAATGCCTGCCGCGGGCCGCGGCCGGACGGGGGACCTGACCGTAGGGGTCTGCGAACAGTCGGAGGGGGGTATTCGCCGCAGGGCGCCGCCGCCATGCCTTCAACGACCCAGC
>CAZEKN010000118.1:0-7244 GCA_964512755.1 uncultured Desulfatibacillum sp.
AAGGGATTTCTGGAAAACGATGATGGGCATCGAACCGTTGCATATGGACCGACGCACCATACCGAAAACACGCCGGCGGATGAACGGCGTTATCCCGGCCGTGCTGGCCGCGATCCTGCTTTCCATTCTGGCCTGCAGCGATCCTCCACCCCCACCGGACCGGCCGGCGCCGGCAGGGCCGGAAAGCTTCACGTTTTTAGATGTCGGACGCAACTCCCGTTTTTCCGATGCGCTCCGCAAGGAGCTGGCACAGAAGCTGGGCAACGATGCCCTCGAGCGGCGCGGCATCATCGATCTGGAATGCAACTACAACGGTTTCTTGGCAGCCCATTTGCCGGATCTGGAAGCCCTCAACCGCCGGCTGAACCACCCGCCCGGGGAACGGGTTGAGCATGACCAGAACAAGCTCATGTACCGCTATGCCCGCCAACGGAATACCCCATTCGACTACGTCGAGCTCGTTTTTGACGCGCAAGACGGTGCCGCGCTGGTTTTCCGCATCCGGTTCAAGGCGGACGAAAGCGGACTGGTCGACGCGCTACGCGACAAGCACGGTCTCCCGCAGGTCGTGGCCTGGGACATCGAAAACGGCCAGTCCCTCATCTGGCGCAAGGAGCAGGATATCCTCGTGGTGTCGCTGGTTCCGAATGTTTACGGCGGCAACGATCACCACGTCTATATCTATTTCACGGAGAACCTGGGCCGCCGGGCCGACTTGGAGCAGACCCTGAGACGTCAAAAGGCTAAAGAGCCACTGCCCGACGGGAAAAAGGCCTTCTGAAGAAGCGAACGCATGCCGCAACGCCTGCGCTTTGCAGCCTGCCGGAAATGTGTTAAACCCTGGCCAAACGTTTTCCGTATCAAACATGGGAGCCCGGCAACATGCAACCTTCGATACGGCAGGGCTATTTTACCGGAGTGGTCGGCCGGGCTACCGAAGCCCATGCCATTTACTACCACCGGAATTGGGGATTCGACGCCAGTTTCGAGACCCAGGTCGCGGCTGAGCTGTCCGCTTTCGTCGTCTCGTTCGATCCGAATCGTGATGGCTTGTGGTCGGCGGTTTACGACGATCGCGTCGCGGGATCCATCGCCATCGACGGCCGCGAAGCCTTCTCTGCAGGCGCCCGGCTGCGATGGTTTCTCGTAATGCCCGAATTTCAGGGGGGCGGGATCGGGATGCAGCTGGTCCGGACGGCCATCGACTTCTGCCGGCAACGGGGCTATCCTCAGGTGTTCCTGTGGACCTTTCAGGGGTTGACGGCCGCGCGCCGGATTTATGAAAAGCACGGGTTTGTCTTGCGCGAAGAACATGACGTGGCCCAGTGGGGGCAACGCATTCGTGAACAGAAATTCGAATTGAATCTGACAACCTGACGCTGAGCACGTGAGGCTGAGCGTTGTACCCAAGGGAGGGAACATCTGATGAAGTATGGCTATGGCATTGCGGTTGTGGTCGTCGCTTTTCTTCCATTTCTGTCCTGGTCCGCGGACAAAGTCGCCACGCCGCCGGATCTGAAAACCTTTCAGGACAAGCTCAGCTATGTCCTCGGCCGCGAGGTCGGCCAGGGGCTCAGCGAATCCCCCTCGAAAATCGACGTGGACCTCTTCATGCGCGGAATTCAGGATACGCTGAACAACCGCAAGTCGCTGGTATCGCCCGAGGAGGAGGAGCAAATCAAAACTGAATTTTCCACCCAGATGCGCGAGGCGCAGGCCAAGAAACTGGCGGCCATGGCCGAACAGAATGCCAAGTCCGAGGAGGCCTTTCTGGCCAAGAACAAATCTCAAAAAGGAGTGGTCGCCACCGCCAGCGGCCTGCAGTATCAGGTTCTCAAAGAAGGCACGGGGGCCGCCATCAAGGAGAGCGACCGGGTGAAAGTCCATTACCGCGGCAGTCTGATCGACGGAACGGAGTTCGACAGCTCCTACGCCCGCAACCAGCCGACGGTCTTCGACGTCGCTGGCGTCATTCCGGGGTGGACGGAGGGGCTGAAGCTCATGAAATTCGGCGGCAAATACCGCCTCTGGGTGCCCTCCAAACTGGCTTACGGGGCCCGGGGTGCCGGCCAGGCCATCGGCCCGAACAGTCTCTTGATTTTCGATGTCGAGCCGATTGAAATCGCGAATTGACCTTGAGCTTGCATTGTGCCAAAGAGTGACTACGGTTTCGCCATCATCGCGCCTGAAAGACTGGCAAAAAAGGAGGTCTATCCATGAAGGAGAAGCGCAATTTGCACTTGAAGGTTCAGGAGCTGTGCGACTGTTACGCCACCACGGACCCTCTCAAGGAGATGTCCGCTTTAAGGCAGGACAAGGACAAGGAGGAAGCCGCCCTCAAGTGGCTGGCGCTGGCGGCGCTGCACGGTGTGAACCACAACGCCGAGGAGATCGTCGTCAGCCGCGATTCCAAGGGACAGGTTAAGGTCGTCGCCCGATACCGCGAAACCGAGCTGCCGTCGCCAGGCGCCGAGGTGGGGCAGAAGATCATGGCTGCCGTTCGTGAGATCACTCACATCGAAGGTGACAAGGGCAAAACGATTCTGGCCTTGGGGGTGCGCAACGACAGCCTCGAGCTGAAGGTTAAAATCAAGGTCAAGGGCGAAAAGGAAAACGTCGCGATCGAATTTCCCAAGTGAGCCTGAGTGCGGTTGGGATGAATAGGGCCGCATGCGTGCGGCCCTATTTTTATTGAGGAGAGTCTGTCGAAATGGGTGAGCCCGGCAACAAAATCATCTACTCGATGATCGGAGTCAGCAAGTACTACGACAAGCGCCCGGTGCTGCAGGACATATCGCTTTCCTATTTTTACGGTGCCAAGATCGGCGTGCTGGGCCTGAACGGATCCGGCAAAAGCTCGCTGCTGCGCATCCTGGCCGGGGTGGACAAGGAATTCGTCGGCCAGACCGTTCTATCCCCCGGGCTGACCGTGGGCTTGTTGGAGCAGGAACCGCGACTGGATGACGCCAAGACCGTGCGCGAGGTGGTGGAGGAGGCCGTCCAGGAGACGGTGAACCTCATGGATGAGTTTAACCGCATCAACGAGAAGCTGGCCGAGCCCCTGTCGGATGAGGAGATGGACCGGACCCTCGCGCGCCAGGGCACCATCCAGGAAAAGCTGGATGCCCTGGATGCCTGGGATCTCGACTCGCGCCTTGAAATGGCCATGGACGCGCTGCGCTGCCCGCCGGGCGACACCCCGGTCAAGGTCATCTCCGGCGGCGAGCGGCGGCGGGTAGCGCTCTGCCGTCTGCTGCTGCGCAAGCCGGACATCCTGCTCCTGGACGAGCCCACCAACCATCTCGATGCCGAAACCGTCGCCTGGCTGGAACGCCATCTCCAGGAGTACGCCGGGACGGTGATCGCCGTGACGCACGACCGCTACTTCCTGGACAAGGTAGCCGGCTGGATCCTGGAGCTGGACCGCGGCCGGGGCATCCCCTGGAAGGGCAACTATTCCTCCTGGCTGGAGCAGAAACAAGCCCGACTGCGGCTGGAGGAAAAGACCGAGGGCAAGCGCCAGAAAACCCTCGAGCGCGAGCTGGAATGGATCCGCATGAGCCCCAAGGCGCGCCAGACCAAGTCCAAGGCGCGGATCACGGCCTATGAAAAACTGCTCTCGCAGGACAGCGCCAAACGCCAGGAGGATCTCGAGATTTACATTCCCCCCGGCCCCCGCCTGGGCAACCTCGTGGTGGAAGCCAAGGGCGTAGCGAAAGCCTTCAACGATCGGCTGCTGGTGGACCAGGTGACGTTCTCCTTGCCGCCCGGGGGCATCGTGGGCGTCATCGGACCGAACGGCGCCGGCAAGACCACCTTGTTCCGGATGATCACCGGCCAGGAGCAGCCGGACTCCGGCACGATCCGCGTCGGCGACACCGTGCGTCTGGCGTATGTCGACCAAAGCCGGGACAGCCTCAACCCCGACCAGGCGGTCTGGGAGGTGATTTCGGACGGCGAGGACGCCATCGAGCTCGGAAAGATTCAGGTGAAGTCCAGAGCCTATGCGGCACGCTTCAACTTCTCGGGGTCCGACCAGCAGAAGAAAGTAGGGATGCTCTCCGGGGGCGAGCGCAACCGCGTGCATCTGGCCCGGATGCTGAAGTCGGGGGCCAATGTCCTGCTGCTCGACGAGCCGACCAACGACCTGGACGTCAACACCCTGCGGGCGCTCGAGGAGGCGCTGGAGGATTTCGCCGGCTGCGCGGTCGTCATCAGCCACGATCGCTGGTTCTTGGACCGCATCGCCACCCACATTCTTGCTTTCGAAGGCGACAGCCAGGTGGTCTGGTTCGAGGGCAACTACTCGGACTACGAGGCCGACCGCCGCAAGCGCCTCGGCGCAGAAGCCAACCAGCCGCACCGGATCAAGTACCGGCAGTTGACGAGATAGGGAAGTGTTTAAACAGGGATCCCATAGTCCTCCCAGCTCCATAACGGCGCATTCATTGGAATGTTTGGGGTCGGCCAGGGCCAGCCGCTCGGAAGCGGACATGCGAAGGACAGCATTTCGTGGCGCGTGGGGTGCTCTATCGTAATCTCCCGGGCCAGCAATGCGATCTGGCGGGACGGCAGCACCGCGTGGGCGCCGTAGCGCGCGTCTCCCACGATCGGGCAGCCGATGTGCGCCAGTTGGAGACGGATCTGATGTTTGCGGCCGGTCTCCAGCTCAACTTCTACGAGACGGCGGTCATCGGCTGTTTCCAGCACCCGGTAGGACAGCCGGGCCTCGCGGCTGGAGGACGTCGGCTGAGGCGCAATGCGGCTGAGCCGGTCCTGGCGCTCGATGTGATTCGTCAGTTTCCCGCGCTCCGATGGCAGCCGCCCTTCGACGACCGCGAGATAGACTTTGCGGGTTTGACGGGTGCGCAGTTGGGCGCTCAGCCGCGCGGCGGCCTTGGACGTACGCGCGAACAGCACGACGCCGGCTACCGGGCGGTCGAGGCGCTGGACGAGCCCGAGAAAGACACGTCCCGGCTTGTGGTGACGCTGCTTGAGCCACGCCTTGGCCAGGTCCAGCAGATTGGCGGCTCCGGTCTCATCTCCCTGGACGAGAAGCCCGGCTGGCTTGTACAGGGCCAGCAGATGGTTGTCTTCATGGAACACGGGCCAGCGTTCATGTAAAAACGGAATCATGCTATTGCTCCGGCAATAGAATATGTTCAATGCGGCCCTATCCCTCATCGGCGGGGCGGGGTTTCGGCCGCAGCGCGCCGCCGCCATCCGTTCAATGAACCTGCGGACGGCAGCAATCCCGCTTCATGTTTATCCGGACAGCCCCGGAGGACCGATACCCACGCAGCCGTTGGCCGTCTCTGCCTGTGCGCGGTTCCACTAGACGGCTTGGGGGCGTGGCAGGGTCGCCTGAAGATTTGGTGGCGGCGCGCGGCGGCCGAAAACCCGCCCCGCCGGGCGTCGGCTGGAGGCAGGCCTATTTTAGTAGCCGGAGCAACAGCGCCCGGACGTTCGCATGATGAAAAAGCAGCCTTCGTCCTCCTCACGTCGCATCTCGCCGGACATGGCGCAGATGGATGCCGTTTTGCGCTCCTGCGGCATTCACCTTAACCAGATTCAACTCCGCCAGCTTTGGGCCTATCACAGCCTGCTGCGCGAACGCAATGCCGACTTGAACCTCACGCGGGTCCACAACTTCGCCAACATGGTTCTCAAGCTTTATGTGGACTCGATGCTGCCGGCCGACCTCCTAGAGCTGCCCTCGCCTCTGCTCGATCTCGGCACGGGGCCTGGCATGCCGGGGATCCCACTCAAGATCTACCGGCCGTCGCTGGAGATCATCCTGGCGGAAAGCCGGGGCAAACGGGTGGATTTCCTGCAGGAGGCGGTCGTGCGGCTCGGTCTTCCCGGTCTGAGTGTCGAGCCGGGCCGGATCACCGAGCGCTTCAAGACGCCGGTCGCCGGCGTGATCACCCGAGCCGTCGAGACCATCGAAAAGACCCTGGAGCGTGTCACCGGCTGCCTGGCCATGAATGGGCTGGTGATCCTGATGAAGGGCCCGCACTGCGACGATGAGATCGCCAGGGCGCAGGACCGATTCTCCGGCACCTTCACTCAGCTGTCCGATCGACCGTACCGCATCCCCGGCACCGGCCACGCCCGACGGCTGGTCGTGTACCGGAGAATGGACGAACCCCTTTACAGCCGCCGTGCCAGAGCGATGGAAGGACGAGCCGTGCGCACCATCACCAGCGACCAAAATCCTGTTTTCAAGGACTTGAAAAAGACGCTGACCGGCCGGGGAATCCAGAAAAGCGGCCAGGCGCTGGTGTCCGGCGAAAAACTGGTTGAAGAGATTTTATCCGCCCATCCCGGCTGCTGTCGGGCCTGGCTGAGCTGGCAGGACCAACCGCCCCCGGACACGGCCGACCATCTGCCCTGGTACCAGCTGGCCCCCGAACTGCTTCGGGAGCTTGACATCCTCGGCACCCGCGCCCCATTGCTGCTCATCCGGCTCCCGGACATGCCGTCCTGGACACCGTCGGAAGGCTTTCCGTCCGGTGCCAGCGTGATGATTCCGTTTCAGGATCCGGAAAACGTGGGAGCCGCCATCCGGTCGGCCGCGGCGTTTGGTGCCGCCCAGGCGATTCTGCTGGCGGAAAGTGCCAATCCGTTCCATCCCAAGGCCCTGCGCGCCTCGGGCGGTGCGGTGCTGAGCCTGCCGCTGCGCTCCGGCCCGGCCCTGGGGTCCGTCCCGGCAGAGCTTCCGATCATGGCGCTCTCGGCCGACGGAACCGATATCCGGCAGGCGGAGTTTCCGGAGGCTTTCGGCCTGCTGGTTGGCCTGGAAGGCCCGGGCCTGCCGGAGCACTGGCGCCGTCGCGCCGTGCGCATTCCCATTCGGCCCGAGGTGGAGTCGCTCAATGCCGCCGCCGCGATGGCGGTGGCGCTGTATGAGTGGAAAAGGAGAGAAGGGGGAGTTCCGAAAGCGGAAGGCGGAAGGTGGAAGGCGGAAAATAAGAATGAGGGATGAGATTGGAAAAAAGGAGGAGGCGGACGGCGAGTGCACCGCTTCGGCGGTGCCCGGCGGCGTTTACCTCTGCCAGGTGGGCGATGCGGCCTCCTGCGGCGCCTGCTGCGGCCTGTACAACCGCGCCGACGCCTCGCGGGGAACGCTTGAGGATCTGATTGCCGGCCGTACCGAGGCCTTCCGGCAGGTTCCGCGTGATGCGGATGCCATCACCGATTTCCAGGTGCACATGGAACGGCGGGATCGGGAGCTGCGTCCC
>CAZEKN010000119.1:0-7193 GCA_964512755.1 uncultured Desulfatibacillum sp.
CTGCGCCGGGAATCCTCCTGCAGCTTCCTGAAATCGTCGATGCTCATGAGCTTGGTCATGGGTTCGGTCCTCTCTCTTCAGGGGTTCAGGGTTCGGGGTTCAGGGTTCAGGGGAAAAATAGGTTTAATCGATGGCGTTCCGGTTTCCATGAACCCTGAACCCCGAACCCTGTCACCAGAATCTTAAACCCCGAACCCTGTGGCCTGTCTCTCACTCCAACCCCTTCAAAATCGCCGCCATCTTTTCAGGCGCGAGCTTGCCGATGGTCTGTTCGTCCACCACGGCCACGGGCGCCAACCCGCAGGATCCCAGGCAGTACACCACCTCGCAGGTGACGCGGTAATCGGGTGTGGTTCCGCCGGCCGAAACGCCGAGTTCCTGCTCCATGCGTTCCACGATTTTCCCGGCGCCGCGCACATGGCAGGCCGTGCCGTCGCACTGTCGAACGATGTGCCGCCCTCGGCGGGTCAGGTAGAACTGGGAATAGAACGTCGCCACCCCGTAGATCTGGCTTAAGGGCACGCGCAGGCCGGCGCTGATTCGTTGAAGCACCTTCGGCGGCAGGTAGCCGTAGATTTTCTGGGCTTTCTGAAGCACCGGGATCACGGCCCCCTTTATCCCTCGGTATTCGCCCAGGATCGGTTCCAGTTGAGAAAGATCCAGTTTCTCATCCGCGGTCGTTCGGACATCCGTCATGTGCCTCCTCCTTAGCCGGCCGGCATCGCTGCTATCGGCAGATGAACCACGAAGATCGTGCCGGCCCCTTCCTCGCTTTCCACAACGATGCGGGCGCCGAGCTGATCGGCGATTTCCTTGACGATGGCCAGGCCCAGGCCGGTGCCGATGTCCTCCGTGGCCTTGGCATTTTCCGCTCGGAAAAATTCGGTGAACAGCATGGGTCGCGCCGACGCCGGGATGCCGATGCCGGTGTCGCTCACTTCGATGCGCACCGTTCCGTTCGCCCGGCTGAAGCGGACGTCCACCGATCCCTCGGCCGGCGTGTACTTGATGGCGTTCGACACCAGGTTTTCGAGCATCTGTTCAACCGTTTCGAGCCGGCCGCGGACATCCGGGAGAGCCCCCGACAGGCTGATCCGGAAGCTGATCCGCTTTTCGGCCGCCTTGTCCTGGAAGGTACGCTGGACGCGGCGCGCCAGCACGGCCAGTTCCGTGGTGGCGGCGCATTCTCCATCCGGGCGCTGACGGTTGCGGGAGAGGGCCATCAGCTCGTTGACCAGGGCCAACATGGTGCGGGCCCGGCGGTCGAGGCGGCGCAGGTATTCGCTTTGCTGGTCGTTGATCGATCCGAGGTAACCGTCGCGCACGACTTCGAGGATGCTCAGCATGCCGGCCAGCGGCGCCCGCAGATTGTGGGCGACCTTCATCATGAACCATGTCCGCTCGCCGCTCATGACGGTCACGGCTTCGTAGGCCCGTGCGTTTTCCACGGCGATCGCAACCAGGCGCGCCGTCAGGCGGAAAAAATTCACCTCCTCCGGGTCGAACCGATCCGGTTTCTCGCAATAGGCTCCCAGAATTCCGATCACCCGTCCCTCCAGGGTGAGCGGCACGAAGAGCACGGATTGAAGGTGCGCCGCCGAAAGGGTCTCGCCGAATTGAAACATTTCCGTGGCGGTGACCTGACCGGTGACGAAGGGCTCGCCCTGGATCACGCGCTTGTTGAGCGGGCTGCGCTCGACCTCGACGACCTTCTCCCGGACCATGGACTCCGGCAGTCCGAAGGCGGCCGCGTAGCGAAGCAGCTTGCCGTCCTCGCTGAGCAGTTTGACCGAGATACCTTTGACCTGCATCACCAGCGTCACCTCCGCGACCGCCGTCTCCAGGACGCGCTTTAGGTCGCGAACCGAACCGATGACGTCCAGCATGGAAAAGATGCTCTGCAGACGGCGTCGGGTGACCGCCTCCGCCTGTCCGCGACGTACGATGGCATGGATCTGTTGGCGCAAACCGCTGACGGCAGACCCCATGAGGCCGACGGTCAGGCAGGCCGTGCCCGCCCAGAACCCAAATGATGACAGCGTTCGCATCGGATGGGGGAATGGAACGATGTCCACGCCCCGGAAGCAAAGTGACTGATGCGGAAGCCAGCCGTAAACCTCGGCCACCGCCGTGATGCCCAGAACGGCCAGCAGGGCGGTGCAGAACGCCAAGGCCGCGCGCACGGGCAGCAGCATCGAGACGAAGGCGACCGGCAGGAGAACGCCGACGACCAGCGGGCCGGTCACGCCGCCGGTCAGATACATGAGCGCCCAGAAGGCGATGCCGTCGATGGCCGCCTGCCAGCCCACCAGTTGGCGGCACTTCTGGGGGGATCGGGGTTGGCCATGGTCCGGGCGGGAGAAATGCCAATAAATGCCGAGGTTGCCGATCAGAATGAAGGCGGCGACGAGGACAAAGGCCCATGCCGGGAAGACGACACCGGCTGCTTGCGCCATCCAAACAACCGCCAAGAGACCGGGGGCTGCCCCCCAGCGGATACGGACCGGCCACCAGGAGAGCTTGAACAGCTTCTCCCACGCCGCGCCTGGATCAGCGTCATGTGCCACGGCAACCATCGCCTTCCCTCCGCCGCGGTGGATGAGGCGGGGGTGAAAGACTCGCTACCAACCGTCCCGGTGAAGGTTAACCGGGGACGATTTTTTTGGCTTTGAAAATGGCTTCGATCTTGGCTAACAGTTTTTTGGTGTCCAGAGGCTTTTCGAACAGCCATTCCACCGGCCATTGCTCGCCCAGGATGAATTCGAAGGGTCCGGGACCCTCCGTTCGCACCCTGTCGAGGAAGGCCGTCAGCATGATGATGGGCAGGTCTTTGAACTCCGGATCCTCTTTCAATTTAAACGCCAGGTCGAATCCCTCCGTATCGGATGCCATCATCACGTCCAGCAGCATGAGATCCGGCTTGCGCCGCGAAAGCAATTCCAGGGCTTCTTTTCCGTTGGAAGCCGTTTGAACCTCAAATCCGTTGCCTTCCAGGATAATCCGTGACGTCGCCACGATGTCCGGATCGTCGTCGACCACGAGAATAAACCCTTTCGTGTTCATAACCTTGGTCTCTCCTCGACCGGCCGCCGGTCGTGCCAGGGTGTCAACGGATGCCGGCGCCGTCCACTGCCGCAGGGCGGCTGGGATCAGGCATCCACCTTGAAGGGATTCACCACCATCACCGGAACCGGCGATGATTTGACCACGCGTTCCGCCACCGATCCGAAGATAACCTTGTCGAGGCCCTTGCGGCCGTGCGTCCCCATGACCACCAGATGGATTCCGTGGGTATTGATGTAGTTGAGGATCTCCTCGGAAGGGTCTCCGGCCACCACCTGGGTGCGGGTCCCCGCGATGTCCTTGAAGCTTTCATCCGCGAATTCATACAGCCGCTTTTCGGCGCCTTCGATGACTTCCTTTTCGAACTGGCTGACCGAGGGATGCGGCACGTACATGCTGGTGAAATAATCGAATACCCGCGCGACGAACAGCAGATGAATCCGGGCGTCGTAACGGATGGCCAGGCTCTTCACGAAGGGAACGATTTTGGTCGACGATTCCGACAAATCGACCGGGAAGAGGATTTTCTTAAACTCATGCATGCGTCATCTCCTTTCTCCTGCGTTGTCCGAAGCGCGAGCGGGGCGACCGGTCTCCGGCCGGCATCAATGGACGATGCAGACCGACCGGTCCCGGGCGAGGTGCACCACCTTGTTGGTCACTCGTCCGATGAAGAAGTCCCGCACCTGCGAGACTCCGCGGCGGCCCAGTACGATGATGCCGTAGTTTTCAGCCTCGGCGTATTTGGCGATTTCAGCGGCCCGGCTGACGGCGCCGGACACGAACCGGGTGGTGACGCGCTCCGGGGCGATGCCCAGGACGACCAGCTGCGAGCGCGCCGCCTCGAAGCGGAGCATGATGTTTTCGCGCACCGGCGCCAGCGACTCCTCGGAGATGAGGGTGCGGCGCAAACCGGGCCGCACCGCGCTGCCGCCGCGCAGAACATGCATCAGGCAGATCTCGAATTCCGGATGCGGTCCGACGAGACGACCGGCGAACTTGAGGGCATGCATGGCGCCCGGCGAGCCGTCGAACCCGATCAGCAGCCGGTTTCCAGGCGCTTTGCGGCCAGCGATGATCAGGGGGGAGAAGGTCAGCCCCTGCAAAACTTTGAGGCTGACGCTGCCGACGATCATGCCGGCGAGTGCCCCCATGCCGCGGCGGCGGATTACGACGAATTCGTAATCGTCGCGGGCTTCGCGCAGGATATCGCGGGCAATCCCGTTGATGCGTTTTTGGATCCGGACCTCGACCGCCGTCTCCGGGAACCCGCCGGAGACCAGCAGCCGCTTGGCCAGCTGCATATAATCCTGTATCTGGCGGAGCTGGTCGAATCGCCAGGAGCGCGGCAGGGACCCCGGCGGATTCAAAACCCCAGGAGGTAGATCGTAATGGGCTTCCGGATAGCGGCTGAACACATGGAACAGCACCGCCTGCATGCCTCGAAGCGGCGCCAATGATGCGAGGTGTCGGCAAACCAGCAGCGCACGCTCGGAACCATCCAGCGGAACCAGGAATTTCCTGCGCTTTTTCATGGGCCCTCGTCCGATCGGGCGGGTGGCAGGGCCTTCAGACGCCGCCCCGGTTTCGGGCTGGTGTGGTTGCCGGAAGCGGTCGGTTGGGAAAGGAGATGTCCCGGCCCCCCTCGGAATCACCACGCCCGCGGAGGTTGTCCCTCTGCAGCCGCTTCAGGTCAAGGCGCAACCCCCGCCGCCGTCCCGGCCCCAGCGGGAGCGGCGGCGGGCTGATGATTGCTACAGCAACAGACATGCCACGCGTTTAATGCGTGCGGAAGGAATTCAAATGCATTTAGATTTCGGGGGTTGCCGCATGAAGCGGGCGCCGGCGGCACGTTTGCTCCGGGCGCCCCTGTCGGATTCTTTTACAGCATGTAAAACGCCTCCCGCGCGGCTGGAGCGACCCGATCGCGGCGTTTGCGTCTCAGAAAATCTCCCGCCGGTTTTCACGGTGGTCCACCAGGTAGAGCAAGGTGGCCGTCTTGGAGAGCTCTTCCTTGAGGCCCGTCAACTGAGACCGCTGGATGCCGTGCATGCGGATGTACACCTTGCGATAGCCCGCGGGCACATTTTCATAAGAACTCAGGATGCTCACCATGCGGCCGCCATAGCGGCGGATGATGTCCGCCAGGTCCTTGATGGAACCGGGCCGGTCTTCGGCCTGGAAGGCGAACTGAATGCCGCGCTTGCCGACGCCGGTCAGGGCGATCAGCACCCGGAACAGGTCGGTCTGGGTGATCGTGCCGACGACCTGCCCCTTTTCGTCCACCACCGGCGCACCGGAAATCTTGTTGTTGAGCAGGACCTCGGCGGTTTCTTCCACGGTCAGGTCCGGGGACACGGAGATCGGATTTTTGGACATGATGCTTTTCACCTTGATCTTCGAGATCAGGTAGAGAAGCTCATGAACGTCCAGCGTGGTGGCATCCGAGGCCGACGCCCGTTTCAGGTCCCGGTCGGTCACCACACCAACCAACTGGCCGTTCTTTAAGACCGGCATCATGCGGATGTTGTGCTGCTTCATACACTTAAGGGCATCCTGCATGGAGTCATCCTCGTTAACGGTGATCACGTTCTTGCTCATCCAGTTTTTGACCAGCATCCCTTCACCTCCGTTGAAGTCCCCGGCATTGGACGGGGGAAAGACGCCATGCGGTCCGTCATGGCGTCGTGGGGTTGGCTGCCCTTGAGAAAAAGCAAAGCATGTGCCATGGTTCCGCCTCGAGCGATGCGGTTATAACTAGTTGATTTAGAAAACGTTTATCGGTCTAATCCGCGGCGGCCCGGGCGGCGGCGGCCTGTCTGGTATTTTTACAGTCCGTAAAGCGCCTGAGGCTGACGGGCTGACCGGCGCACGGGAACGTTCAAACGGGCGGATCGTCCTCGACCGAGGTTCGCAGGCGCAGCCGGTATTTTTCGATTTTGGAATGAAGGGTCGGCCGCGAGAGTCCCAGGAGCCGGGCGGCTTGCGATCGGTTGCCGCGCGTTATGTTCAGCGCCTCGCCAACGAGGATACTCGCGAAATGATCCATGACGGCATCAAACTTGTTGATTTCTTCACTGGTGGTAATGGTCTCGCGCACCCACTGCCTCAGCACCTGATCGGTTTCACGCAGCGAGCCACCGCTGCGGCCTCCGACCGCCGCGCCCGCGGCCTGAAGAATATCCTGGGGCTGGATCGGTGCGCCACGGTTGAAGATCAGGGCTTTTTGAATGGCATTGGCCAGCTCGCGGACATTGCCCGGCCAGGGATGGCTGCGCAGGATGGCCACGGCTTCCCGGGTGATGCCGGGGTTGTCTATCTCTAATTCAGCGGCGTAGCGCGCCAGGAAATAATCCGTCAGCAGCGGGATGTCGTCCATCCGCTCGCGCAGCGGTGGCAGGATGATCGTGACGACCTTCAGCCGGTAGTACAGGTCTTCGCGAAAGCGGCCTTGCTGGAGCGCCACCTCGAGATCGCGGTTGGTGGCAGCGATGATCCGCACATCCACCGGGATGGTCTCCCGGCCGCCCAGCCGCTCGATGCTCTTCTCCTGCAGCAGGCGCAGAATCTTGGACTGGATCCCGAAGGGCATGTCGCCGATTTCGTCCAGGAAAACGGTTCCGCCGTGGGCCTGTTCGATCTTTCCCACCCGGCGGTGGGCGGCTCCGGTGAAGGCGCCCTTCTCGAAGCCGAACAGTTCGCTTTCGAGCAGATTCTCCGGGATGGCCACACAGTTGATCACCTGAAACGGTTTGTCGGCCCTCAGGCTGTGGCTGTACAGGGCGCGTGCCACCAGTTCCTTGCCCGTGCCGGATTCTCCGCGGATCATCACCGTGGCGTCGGTGGAGGAAACTCTGCCGATCGCCTTGTAGACATCCTGCATCGGCCGGCTGCGGCCGATGATCGCCTCGCGGTTGGTGGCGCCGGGGGCACCGTCCATTTCGACCGGAGAACGCATGAAGCGGCCGGCCTCCAGAGCCTGCCGGATGATGCCCAGCATGCCCGGAATCTCGAACGGCTTGAGGACGTAGTCGAAGGCGCCGAGCTTGATGGCCTCGATGGCGTGGTGGGTGGTGCCGAAGGCGGTCATGATGATGACGGGCAGCTTGGGCTCCATGGCGTGGATGGCC
>CAZEKN010000120.1:0-7156 GCA_964512755.1 uncultured Desulfatibacillum sp.
TTCACGTGTTCTTCGAATCGGTGCGGTCGTTCTACGATTTGGAAGGTCTGTGGAGCGACGCCCGCCGGATTCCGATTCCCGCCGCAGCGAGCCTGAAGCCGGTATCCGGGGGGAAATTGCGGCGCGCGGTTGACGAAGGATAGGAGCTCGGTCGCCATGTCCAACACCCTCAAACCGTTTACGACGTTGACGGATTTCGTCACCGGCCGGCTGGTTCCGAACATCGGCGCCGAAGAGAACCGCCAGCTCCTGGAGCGCTACCTGGTGGAGCGCAAGGGCTATGCGCGCGAGGACATCGAGGTGGATGTGCCGATCGAAATGGTCATCGCCGGGGAACGCTATCGGTCGGCCGTAGATCTGGTGGCCGGGGTGGGAGGACGGCGGCTGGTTGCCTTCAGATGTGCGGCGGGGTCGATCGGCACCTACGAGCGGGAGATCCTGGCCGCCGCCCGACTGCTGAACGATTACCAGATCCCCTGGGCCGTCGCATCGGACGGACGGGACGCCGTCGTGCTCGATACGGCCTCCGGCCGCAGAGTCGGCGCCGGCCTGGAGGCCATTCCGGCCCGGGCCGAACTGGAAGCGAATCTGCCGGCGCTTGAATTCAAGACGCTGCCGCCGGACCGGCGGCAGCGTGAGCAGCTGATTTTTCGAACCTATGACCGCGACGGCGTCAACCGCGCCCGGCGATTGGTTGAGAGTTGATCGCCCAACCATGCGTTGACACGGTATGGGGATCAGGGTATGGTTTAAAAAAAAATCAGGAGGAACGCACACCGTTTTGCCGCATGCCGAGCGACATCCCGATGTTTCAGTTCCATCCCGATCCATCCATCGCCGCCGGTTCCTGCGATGGGGATTGGCGGCGGCCTCCGTTTTTTTAGCTCCCCGCGTTCTACGGGCAGCCGTCTCCGAACCGGCTCCCGCCTCAGAGAGACAGTTGGCTTTCTTCAACACCCACACCGGCGAACTCCTGGAGGCCTGTTACTGCAAGGCCGGACGTTACGATCCAGGCAGCCTCAGGGACATCAACCACATTTTTAGAGATCACCGCACCGGTGAGGTGGGCGCCATCGCTACGGATCTGTTGGATCTCCTGCACCGCCTCCGCCTGCGCGTTCAAACCGCACAGCCCTTCCATATCATCTCCGGCTATCGATCGGCCGAAACCAATGCCACGCTGCACCGCAAGAGCCGAGGCGTGGCATCGCAGAGCCTGCATATGGTCGGCAAGGCCATCGACATTCGTGTGCCGGGAGTCCGAACCGGCGAGTTGAAGACGCTCGCTGTTGAGCTCGCCGCCGGCGGGGTCGGGTACTACCCTCAGTCCGACTTCGTCCATGTGGACATCGGCCGGGTCCGGTCCTGGTAGCCGGCCGCGTTCCCTGCTTTCCCTCACGCTCCAGGCAGGCCGGAAACCCGCGGAGGCTTTTTCTGCAACGCCCGGTCGAGCGTCGGGTCGCGCTGGTAGATGTCCGGCCAAAACCGAAGGCGTCCCTCGGAGTTCACCCCCGCCGTCATGTAAATCAGGTGCAAAGCGATTGGATGAGGCAGCCGGACGGTGCGATTCGCACCGGAATCTATGGCAGCGATCACCGCATCGCGGGACCATCCCGGGGAATCCCTCAGAGCGTATTCGGCCAACTCAATGGGCTTTTCGATGCGGATGCACCCCGAGCTGAAGCCGCGCATGCTGCGATCGAAAAGCCGTTTCGACAGGGTGTCGTGCAGATAGACCGCGAATTTGTTGGGGAACAAGAATTTGATGCGGCCGAGGTCGTTGTGGGGCCCGGGGTCCTTCTTGAACTTGTAACTGAATTTTTGACCCGTCACCGCGGTCCAGTCAACGCCGTCCGGGTCGAGCTCGGCCGCGCCCTGGCTCCAGCTCTCGAAGACACGGATTTTCTCGCGACGCAGATAGGCCGGATCCTTGCGGGCCTTCGGAAGAATGTCTTCGACGGCGATGCGGGTGGGGATGTTCCAGTCCGGGTTGAAAACGAGGTGGTCCAAATAGCTGCTGAACACCGGGGTGCGGCGATAGTGGCGGCCCACGACCACCCGCATGCGCAGGACCTCCTGGCCATCTTCGATCACGGCCAGATCGAACTGCGGTACATTCACGCGGATGTGGCGCACCCCCAAATCGTGCGGCAGCCAGCGCCAGCGCTCCAGATTCAGCTCGACCTGGCGGATGCGTTCTTCCCAAGAAACGTTCAAAGCCTGCAGGGTTTGAGGTCCCATGCGCCCGTCGGCCTCCAAGCCGTGCCGCTCTTGAAAACGGCGCAGCCCCTCGAATAGCTCGGCATCCGCATCTGCATTGGCCCCTTCCGCGGTCTGCGGCAGGTCGCCTGAAAACTGCAGCCGTTCGCGCAGCCGATCGGCGATTTCCCCGCGCTGACCCTTCTCCCAAGCTGACTTTTCCGGCAGCCGGGGCCGATCGGCAGTCTCACCGCGGATGCGATGGCTTTTCAGAGCCTTCCGAAGGGCCGTGTATTCCGGATGAGGCGGTCGCAACCCGTCGAGGGCCTCGGTGATACGACGGGATTCGATCGCACGGTCAAGGACCTGGGCCAGATCGCCCTGCCGATCGAGGTGGATCAGCCATTCGCTATCCAGGGTTTCCGGGTTGACCCGGCCGGCCCGCAGGTGGGAGCCCAGCATCAAAAAGGCGTCGGTCAGGAGGAATTCCAGATCCGCGTGAACATCCGCATCCAGCGGGCGGCCTGCCGCCACCTGTTGCTGGGCTGTTTGCAAAAGGGAACGGATGGAATCCAGATGATAGTGCTCTGGAGCCAGGCCGTCGTAGCGGGCATCCTCGAGTTGCTGCACCATCTCATCGGCCAACGCGAAGGCCCTATCATCGGTCGTGGTCCAGGCTGGTCGATAGTTCCGCTGCGCGTAAAATCGCGGCAGCTCGGCGATGCCGCAGACGAGCTCTCCCACGCAGACCAGATAGTTGGCGGTTTGGGCGGCGGCGATTCTGGCTTGGATCTTCCAGGCGATGGTATCGTCGGGAAGGGCGGTCGAACCATCGGCCGCCGGCGCCGCCAAGAAGCTGAAAAGAACCATCGTCGCCAGCATCCGAACGACGCATCGGAGCCTGCAGTCGATACGGTTCGAAGCGGAATAAGGGCTGACGGATGGAGCCATACGCTGATGCGAAGAAGGCCTCGGAAGGGTTCGCTGAGATCTAAACGCCGGTTACATCCTTGCCGCAGTGCTTGCAGACCTTGGCGCGTTGTTTGATGATTTCCGCACAGAACGGGCATTCGCGCGTGAAGTGCCGCGCATGAATCTTGGCGATGGCCTCATCCACTTTTTGGCGGATGATCTCGTTGGGAAAGCGCATGTTGCGCATGGGCTCGATCGCTTCGGCTTCCCCGATGTCTCCGATCATCTCTGCAGACTTGAGCCGGACTCGGGCGGGTTCGAGGGGGTCCTGCAGCAACTGCAAAATGGCGGGACCGTCCTTGGTGGTGTAGTAATCGGCCAACAGATTGAATCCGCGCTTGATGGCTTCCTTCAGCGCTTCCTGCTCGGCCGCGGCCTGCTCGTCCACGATCTGTCCGCGCATTCCCATATCGCTGAACACCGGGATGCATTCGTAGACGTCGCTGCCCGGGTAGTTCATGCAGCGGTAGGAGGCGCGGTGGGCATAGCTTTCTTCGATATGCTTCCAGCCGGATTGATACAGCGGGCATTCGTCGTTGAAACACACGAACAAGTAAGGAGTCCCCCATCCGAGCCCGTCGCCCATGCGCATGGGGGGTTCCTCCCACAGGCTCATTTCCACGCCGCAATGCGGGCACTTGGGCCGCGGCATGGCCATTACCTTTTCGAACACCTCTTCTCTGGTTTCAAACGACATCGATACGCCTCCGTTTGGATCAATCCATTTCTTTCGTCGGGATTTTTTTCAACATAAGCGCCGCCGCCGGCGATGTCAAATCGGTGTCGGTTGTCGAAAAGCCGCTCCGTCGGATCTCAGCGCAAATTGCGCTGGCCGGAGTAATAACAATGGTTGGCGCCCGGCTTCTTATTCACTCGCCGAGCGCTTGAGCCGTTTGATGCGTTCCCGCACAAAGTCGTATTCGATCCAGTTGTCGAGAAAGGTTCCAAGAGCTTCGCGGTAAAACCGGATAGCGTTTTTCTTGTCCCCGGACCCTTCGGCCCAGAAGCCCGCAGCAGTGAACGCCGTGAGAACGTTTTCGGGCGCGTCCCCGGCCTCTCGGCGTAGATCGCTCTCCGTCTGCTGCCCCCGCAGATAATCGCACAGGGCCAGAAACCATGGGTCCCGCGTGCGGCGGGCATAGTCCGCCAGGCATTCGTTCGCTGCTTCATGGCGGCCTTGGTGGTGCAAGATTTCGGCCTCCAGCAAACCGAGGCCCAAGCGCATGGCCGTCGGCCGCCCTTCGATCTTCAGATAAGCCCTCAGTGCGTCCAGGGCTTCCGGAAAGGCGTCCGCCGACGCGCGGGCATATGCCAGGGCGCCCATGGCTGCGCGGTTCTCCGGGTCGTGATCGATAATTTTTTGGAGGGCCTCGATCTTCTCTTCGATCGTGATGTCCCCCTGGACGAGTTTGACCATCAAGGGGGACAACTCCTCCTGGCGCCTCTTTTTGGCCTCCAGTGCGTCCTTCAACCGGTGGTCGAATTGCTGCAGGCGGACGCTGTAGGCGCTCCATTGATCATGGGTCTTGAACCCGGTGCGGCGCTGCTTGCGAATCTCGTCCAGTTTGGCCCGCGCCAGCAGGAATTCCCTAGCCTCGGGGTCGGCGGAGAGAACGGCTTGTTCGATCAGGCTCTCTGCTTCTTCAGACCGGCCCTCGCGCAGGCTCAGCAGGCCGCAGATATAGTGCAGCCAGCTTCTTTCCGAGGAACCGGTCCAGGCGTTCAAGGCCGCCGCCGCCCCCACCTTGCCGTCCAGTACCCGAAGCAGATAGCCCTGGAATTCGGCCGGGCTGCGCCAATCCGCTTCCGATAGATACCGCCGATAGTCCGTTTCGTTCCGGCTGTTCGCCAGCCAGCCGATCAGGGCCAGCATCAGGCGGGCCTGATCATCCTCCGGGTCCATGGAAAGTGACTGAGTGAAGCGCAGGCGGGCGCCGGCATAATCGGCGTTGCAGAAATGCAGCATGCCGGCGGCGGCGACCATGACCGGCTGGGGGTTGCGGCCCAGCTTTTCATCTGCTGCTGCCATGGCTTCGGCCCAGCGTCCCTGAGCGGCGGTTTCGCGGATTTTGGCGAGCGAGGCTTCAACGGAAAAGTCGATTACGCCGTTCCATTTGGCGTGGCCGGCCTTGAAATCTCTCAGCAGCTGGACGCCGCCGGTAATCGGCAGGATCAGCCCGATGTCCCACACCGGGGTCGCCATCGGCACCAGCCCGTGACTGAAATCCATGGCCACGGCCGATACGATGCCGATCACCTTACCGCGGGCGTCGATCACCGGTCCGCCGCTGTTGCCGCCGTGCAGGGAAGCGTCGATCTGAAACATGTTCTCGAAGGCCCGGCGCACGTTGCCCCGCACGACGCTGGCATTGACCGTGTCGGCCTGGGTGCGGCTTCCCAGCGGAAACCCCAAGGCGATCACCCGGCTGAGCTTGGGCAGCTTGCGCGGATCCATGGCCAAATCCTGCGGCAGCGGGGTGATGCCTTCGGCCAGCCGCTCGACCTTCAGCACGGCGACGTCGTCTTTGAGCGGGGACTTCACCAACTGGCGGGTTCGCACCGGCGGCCGCGCCACTCCTGAAATCTCGACCCGGGGCGAGCCATCCGTACTGTAGGCATTCTCGGTGAAGTAAATGTCCGCGATATCCGCGCCTTCGATCACCCGTCCGGCCGGGTTGAACGCCCGGGTTCCCTCGAACCAGAGATAGAGGCGGTAGCCCATGGCAGGTTCGAGGCCTCTCATCCGCAAATACTGGACGGCGCCCGCAAAGCGGGGGTCCTCGAGCCAGGGACAAACCACATGGCGGCTGGTGAGCAGGTAGCCCTCCCGGTCCACCAGGAACGCCGTTCCTTCGGCCACATTGCGAAAAACCCGGGTTCCGTCGGCCTCCAACCAATATTCCACCAAGACGAACCCGACTGCGGGAGCATATCGATTGGCGTAGCTCTCCAGGGCGCTCTCGGTGTCGCGACGTTCCCGCTCCAGGTAAAACCAGGCCAGCATGCCGGCAGCGATCAGCAGCACGAGGGCTCCCGCCAGCAGCCGCACGCGCTTCTGGAGCCGCCGGATCAGACCGCCCGGCGGGGGTGCCGCTTCCGGAGGCAATTCCGGAGCCGGGGGAGATTCAGGAATCTGCTCGATGCGCCTTAACGATTCGGAAATCTCCGCCATGGATTGGGGCCTCAGATCGGGGTCATCGGCCAGCATCACCCGCAGCAAAACCTTGAGGTCCTCGGGCACATCGAGATCGTCGACTTTTCCCTCGATATCATCAATCTCCAGGTCGCCCGCGAGCAGCTCGACAAAAATTTTTCCGAGCGACCAGATATCGCTGCGGAAATCGAGCGGCCGCTGGTTGACGATATCCGGATGGGCAGCGAGAAGCTTTTTGAGCATCGGTGCCGGCCGGTCCAGCTTGGGGTCGATGAAGCGGGAGAGTTTGTAATCGATCTTGATGCGCAGCTCGTCGGCATCCCCGGGAACCACCATGATGTCGTTGAGGATGAGGTGTGGGATGAAATGTCCATGCGCGTGCAGGACCGTCAGGATTTCGGCCATCTGGCGGAAAAGGCCGATCAGCACGGAGCGGCGTTGCAGCCGCCCGGAGGCGAGCAGCGATCCCCAGCTTTCGGTCTCCACCCATTCGCTGATGCGGTACCACAGGCCATCCGAAGAGCGCCGGATCGCGTGGTGGCGCACGAAGCCCTCTCCGGGAAGCTTTTTCAGTTCTTCCAGCTCGCGTTGGAGGCGCGCGGCGACCTCGGGACTCACGCCCGCCCGCGGGGTGAAAAGGCGGATCATCACCTGTTCGTCCGTACGTTCACGGACGGCTCGGCAGAGAAAAGTGGAATAGCCCTCGTGGAGCGTATCGACGATGCGGTAATCATCGATGGTCTGGCGACGCTCGCTCAGGTCTCTGCCGCAGGCGGGACAGGCAGCGATTTCCTCTGCGACCGGTTGGCCGCAAGTCGGACAGAATTTCAT
>CAZEKN010000121.1:0-7148 GCA_964512755.1 uncultured Desulfatibacillum sp.
TTTTTTGAGCTCGCTACCTCATCCTGGATTTGCCAAACCTTCTGCCGCAGGAGGTAGATCATGGCGAACCCAGCGTGACAGCCACTATCATGAATGACAGCGACCAGATGAACACGGGAGAGGTTATGGATGATTTTTCCATTCAGTTGGAAAACAAAGTCAAAGAGCGCACCATCCAACTTCAGAATGCTATGGTTGACCTGGAGAAGAAAGTCGCCGACTGCAAGAACATCCAAACCGAACTTAACAAGCTTTCACGAGTGTTTCGAGATGCGGCGGATGCGATTCTCATCGAAGATATGACCGGGACCATCATCGAGATGAACCGGGAGGCAGAACAGTCCTACGGCTGGAGCCGAGAAGAGTTGATCGGCAAGTCCATCAAGACCCTCCTTCTGCCAGAACGTTATAGGTATTGGTGGCATTTGCGGAAACAATGCTTGAGCGGCCATGAAGTTCGCAACTGGGAAGGGTTTCGGGTGGACAAATATGGTCGGGTGTTTCCCACCCTGGTGACAGCATTCCCCTTGATGGACGAAAACGGCAGAATTGAATCCGTGGCAACCATCACCAAGGATATTTCCAATCTAAAGAAATTGGAGTCCGAATTGCGGGATTCCCAGCGTCGCCTGAAGGAGCTTTCACGAAAGAGCTTTGAAGCCCTGGAGGCCGACCGCAGAACGGTTTCGCGGGAATTGCACGACAGCATCGGGGGGAATCTCGCTGCTATAAAGGTTGCCTTGGAATCCATCGCTAAGAAGATACTTGAAAGGCCAGACGACGCGGCGATTCCTCTTGAAAGAACTATTTTGCATCTAGCGGAAACAATCAAAGAGTGCAAGCGAATCTCCGCCAGTCTGCGGCCGGAGATTATCGACGACAGAGGACTCCTGGCCACCATCGATTGGCACACGCACCAGTTCAGCCAGTATTACAGCCACATACGAATCGTACAACAGATCGATGTGGATGAACAGAAGGTCCCCGGACCGCTAAAAATTGTGATTTACCGTGTGATCCAGGAAGCGTTGAACAATGCCGCCATGCACAGCAAGGGGGATGCAATTTATATCCGATTGAGAAAAACCGACAATTTTCTTGAAGCGGAGGTGGAGGACAACGGTCGTGGCTTTGATTTCAACGAAGTTTACATTCGAGGGGACGGTATGAGCGGCTACGGCTTAAAGAGCATGCGAGAGCGGGTTGAAATAATGGGTGGCTCATTTTCCTTGCACTCCTTGCCTGGAATAGGTACGTGTATTCGTATCGGGTTCGAGATTGGCGAAGGTTAATCCAATGTAGGTATGTATTGACAATAAAACCTGCTCGGTGACCATAATGGAAATCGGGGACGAAATGGAAACCAAGAAAAAAATCATAATTGTCGAAGACAATGATCTTTACCGCGAAGCCCTGAAGGATCTGGTAAACGCCCAGGAGACGTTAGAGGTAGTGGCTGAGACTGATAGCGGCGGAGAAGCATTGAAGATTATCAAACAATTTCCTGCGGATTTGGTCCTTTTAGACCTTCGACTTCCAGAGATAAGCGGCTATGAAATCCTTCCTGAACTGTCAAAAAGCACGCATGCAAAAATACTGGTGCTGAGCATTCTTGAATCGGATCACAGTATAAAAACGGCTTTCGAGGCAGGGGCTGACGGATACTGCTTCAAGGACGCAAGCAGTCAAGAAATATTGGATGCAATTACGAATGTCTTGGCTGGGGTCCGGTATCTATCTCAAAAGACTTTGAGCTATCCTGGAGAGCGGCGGTCCGAGCAACGTCAGCCATGCGAGTACAAAATCGTTTGGAGCTATTTCAATAAAGACAAGTCGGTTTCTGCAAGGGTACTTAATTTCAGCCGAGGGGGGTGCTATTTCGAAAGCCCCCAACAACTTAAACCAGGCACAACGGTTTCGATCCGTCTTGACAGGTCTGTTATCGGGCCTCATGGCGGCAGCACCTCCGAATCCGCACGATCGAATGCGGTTGCGGAAATAAAATGGTGTGACAAACGGGATAATCAATACGGTGTTGGAGCCAGATATCATTTTCAAGGCTAATCGATTGGGTTTCTGGGAATCCAGCCTCTGCTCAGTGGGTTTTTCTCAAGTGCTTCCGGACCGGCCGCATCGGGGCGTACGCGAGGTAGGGGATGATCACATCGTTCTTGCTTCCGCCAATGCCGTCGTAAGTAACCGAGACCACCGGAACTCCCGTGACGCGTTCGATGCAGTGCGCCATGGCCTCGGTGACAAGCGCCGGGCAGCAGAAGGCAGGGCTGGCCTGGACGAAAAGGGATAATTCCGGATAATACTTCAATGTGTAGTAGATCTTCAGCAGGTTATCCATCGACTCGCCGGTGTGCTCCAGCCGGATCCCGAAAGCGCGCAGAATGCGTTCCGGAGGCTCGTCGTAGACGGGTTCGGGTTCGTTCAAGAGCGGCTCCAGGGGTCGGCGATACTTTTTCTCCAGCCGGCTGACCGCTGCGATCAAGGCACCCGTGGTCAGGGCCTCCATGTAATAGCCCTCGATGAACCACTTCCGCATGTACGGCCAGGCGACCATCTTGACATAGGAACTGTAAGGGAGGGTCACGACTTCTCCGCCGTGGCGCTCGATGAAGCGAATCAGGCCCTGGTTGAGGACGTCGTTGTCCCGGGCATACAGGTCCCCGAAAATGGCGACCTTCGGCCTTGAAGCGCAGCCGGGCCCCTTGCCGCCGATGGCGCCGGTCGGCACCGCAGCGAGGAGGTCGGCAACCTTCCGAACGGCATCTTCCTTGGGTCCGAGCCCCCGGAAAGCGGCATCCAGCAGTTCCATCCCCGCTTCGATAGCGGCATCCGTGGCTCCTCTTACCGTTTCGATCGGCCTGATCCTGCACCCGATCTTCCGGATCAGCCCGCCCAGCATGAAGGCCAGATAGGTGTTAACCGGCAGCCGCATCGATATCTCGGCAAAGGACAAGGACCCCATGTAAATGTGCGAATTTTCAAAACCACCACCGTACTCTGCCAGCAGGTTCCGGGCGAAATGCGGATACATCCTCAGGTTGCAGGCAATGGAGCCGGGCGCCATCCAGAGCAGACAGCGCGACGGGTCGAGGCCCTGCGCCGAAACGGTGTCGATAAAATTTTGGACCACGATATTCACCGGGATGCACTGGCCGCTGTTACGCCTCAGGCTCCGACGGATGGCCTCCGGCGTGTCGATCAGCAGACGCGCGTCAACCCCTTCCCGTTTCAAGCTGGCCGTCACCAGCCGAAACGACAGACCGTCCCAGTCGGGCAGGAAGAGCGTCTTTCCGCTGACGGCCGATGTCGAACGGAGACATAGGCCTTGGGAATACGCGGGCTGCGGCCGCCGCCGGGAGATGAAGTGGTTTCGAAAAGACCGCACGGCCGCTTCGATGCGGGTTTCATATCCGACGCTCGAGCGGTGTTCATCCAACTGCAGGATGAGGTATGGTTTGCGGTGGGCGTCCATGATGGACTTGAAAAATTCGATCACGAAAGAATCCGGCGAGCATCGGAACGCCGTGATCAGGACCGGGTAGGCACCTTCGATACCCGCCGCGGTCTCCGCGGCGTGCAGAATCTCGGCGGCGAAATGCCAGTGAATTTCCTTGAACAGCGGCTGGAGCGCCTCGGCCGTCGGGCGCTCCTCAGGCAGCATGTCCTGGAAAAACGCCTTGACCCCAAGAGCCCCGAATATGTCCGGTATGCCTTTGTTCATCCGCCGGGAAAGAATCGTGTATGGCCGCCCCAGCAGGATCACGTGGATGTCACGTCCGCCGGCGGTGGCCTGCTGGTAGCGCTTCTTTAACCGTTTGAGGGCGGAGGCCTTAAATTCGCATGCGCGGTGATAGGCGCGGTAAACGTCGCTCATGCCGATGTGGTTGAGCCCGATCGAGCGGAGCATCCGGAAGAGCTGCAGCTGCGAATGCAGCGATCCATAGAGGTAGTGGACCAGCGGGGTGAGCACCCGCCGGGCATCTTCGGGTGCGGGTGCGCAGGCATGGACGGACAGAACCGGCGCATATTGGGTGTAGTAGCAGTACTGCCGCCGGAGGGCCTTCTCACCCGTTCGGCGCTCGAGGTAATACGGCAGAAAGATGTAGTCGGCCCGTGGCAGGAGAAAGTTGACGTCGGCGTGCAGCGCGGCCATCGGAGCGCAGAACTCGGCGCCGGCTTTGCCGGCCGGAACGGGATCCCGCATGCGTTCACTGGTGATGGTGGGGACCGACAGTGCGGCAAAGAAGACCTGCCAGAACTCCAGGTCGTCCGCCAGGTGCAGCGTCGATGGCAGCCCCAGGGTGGGTCCTGAAAGGCCCGGCCGAAGCTCCGGGAGCACGAACGCTTTCTTGCGCTCCTTGAGCAGGCTGAACCCGGACCGGTTGCGGTCCACCCGTGATGAGCCGTCATAGTCCCGGCCGCACAAAAACCCGCTGGCCACGCGCTCGCCGCCGAGGTCGGCTACGGTGATCTTGCAGTGATTGGCGCACAGCGGGCAAATTTCGACCCGGGTGGGAATGGTCTTCCGCCACAGGGTGAGCCCCCTGAAACGCGTGGCGCGGACTCCCGCGTCGGCCAACTCCAGCGCCGCACCGATGGCGCCGGTCAAGTGGCAGAAGCGCGAAACGTGGATGGGCCTGCCGAGGCGCTGCTCCATAGCGGCCACCAACGCCCGGTTCTTGGCAGTCGCCCCCTGGAAACAGATCACGCGGCCAATGTGCTTCTCGGCGGCCACCTTGCTGAGATAGTTCTCCGCAATGCTGTGCAGCACGGTGGCCAGGATCTCGTTGGGTGAATAGCCTTCGGAAATAAGATGGTTGATGTCCCGCTCCATGAACACGGTGCAGCGGTCGCTGGCCATGGGGGCGGGAGAGTTCATGGCGCGGCCGGCGTATTCGGCCAGCGGGCAGTCCAGCTTCTGGGCCTGCTCATCGATAAAGCTCCCCGTCCCGGCCGCACAGACCGTGTTCATGACGCAGAAGTTCACGCGGCCGTCCTTCAGGGTGGTGAACTTCGAATCCTGGCCGCCGATTTCGATGATGGTGTCCACATCGGGCCTGAGTTCGCGGGCCGCCCGGGCATGGGCCGTGATCTCGTCCAGCACCAAGTCCGCCCCAACGACCAGGCCGGCCATTTTTCGGCCGGCCCCGGTGACGGCCGCACCGGAGATCTCCAAACGAACGGATCGCCGACCGGCGGCGTCTTCAACTGCCGCCAGCAGGCTCTGAACGGCGCCGATGGGCTTGCCGGCCGTGCGGGTGTAGAATCCGGCCGCGACCGCGCCGCTGGCCGTCACCAAGGCCGCCTTGGTGCTGGTGGAACCGACGTCGATCCCGAGCAGGCACCCCCCGGCGCCGGCGCCGCCCCACTCCGGGAAGATCTCGACCTCCACCGGGTTTCCCCGACTCTCTTCAGCGCGCGTGAAAAGATACGCATCGCTGCCGCTGAAATCCGGATAGCTCGATTGCTTCAGTTCAAGCGGGGCAAAGGCGAAGACTTTCCGGCGGGCTTCGGGTTGAACGATGCCATCCACGGATCGAAACGGTACACCGGCGTCGGCGTCGTCCAGCAGGCACAAGGCGGCGCCGGCGGCGCCGCTCGGGACCGCTTCGAGGATCAGTTTGGTGCCCAAGAGGCGGTTGAGATGTTCGGCCACCGCCCGGTTGCGGGAAACGCCGCCGCTGAAAACGATGGGCGCACGAACGGGCTCATTGCGGACAAGGGCATCGAGGATGTGCCGGGCGACGCCGTGGCACAAGCCATCGCAGATCTGAGCCAACGAAAAGCCTTCCTGCTGGGCGTGAGCCAGGTCGGTCTTGGCGAAGACGGCGCAGCGGGTGGCAATTTTCGGCGGATCCCCGGTGCTGCGAAGCGCCATCGCGGCGAGCTCACCGGCATCGGAGAGATTCAGCCGCCGGGCCTGCTGGTCGAGGAAGCCGCCGGTTCCGGCGGCGCAGGTGGTGTTGGTTTGGTATCGGGTGTAGCGCCCGGCGTCGTCGAACTGCACAAGCCCGAAGCGCTCCCCGCCAACGTGCAGGATGGACCCGATGTCGGCTTGATATTCCCGGCAGCCGGTGATGAGGGAGACCAGGCTGTCGTAGCGACCATGCGCGCGGATGGCGCCGGGGACGGCGCCTGTGACCGCAACCCGCACACCGCCCAACAGATCCAGGTTCGCGAGCAGGCGCGACACGGTCCCAGCCGCATCCCCGCGGTGGAAGGCATAGACATGCTCGACCACCTTCCGGTCCGGGCCGATAACGGCCAGAGACACCGCCACCGACCCGACGTCGATGCCGACGATCATAGGATGCATGGCGATTCGCACCTTGGTCAGAGAGGCCCGAAACCGGGCTGAAAGGCATACGCGCGGGCAGAGGGGGTTCCGGCGTGCTTGCCGGAACGGAGAGCCGTTTTAGCCCGGCAAAGCCATGAAACGCGACGTGTTTACGATTTCTTTCTACACCCGTCCGACGGCAGGAGTCAACGGATTATGCCGGCTCTATGCCTCCCGCAGGGCTTCGACGATGTTCATCCGCGCCGCCCGGAAGGCCGGCAGCAGCCCGCCGGCCAGCCCCATGATCAGCGCGAATCCCAGCCCTTCCATCACGATGTCCGCACTCAGCTGAAACCGGAACGCCAGTTCGGCAAACGTCTGAAAGTTGGTGGTGGACACGGTAAAAAACTGCAGGAAGCAGGCAAGAAGGAGCCCCGCGAGCCCGCCGACAAAGCCCAGCAGCAGGGACTCCGCCAGGAAGGCCGTCAGGATCGCCGACCGTTGAAAGCCGACCGCCCGCAGCGTGCCGATCTCCGCCGTGCGGTTGGCCACCGCGGCATACATCGTGATCATGGCGCCGACCACGGCGCCGATCGAGAAGATGATGGTCAGGGCGGTGCCGAGGATCCGCAGAAACGTCGCGGTCATCTCGGACTGCTCACGGTAGTAGTCCACCTCGCGCTTGAGATCCAAGGTCAGGCGGGGGTCGCCTTCGATCCGCTGTTTGACGGCCGCCAGCTGGTCCGGATCCCGCAGCCGGAAGATGACCGAGGAGTATGCCTGCCGGCGGAAGGCCTGCAAGAGCTGATCCGCGTCGCCCCAGATCTCGGAGCTGAAGCCGGTGTTGCCGGCATCG
>CAZEKN010000122.1:0-2205 GCA_964512755.1 uncultured Desulfatibacillum sp.
TTCGCTGCACTTCCATTTCTTCAAAACCTTGTCTTTTTCAGGATCGTAGGGCATCCCAGCCTCCTTTGAATGTGGAAGGCGGAAGGCGGAGAAAAGAGAAATTGAAGCCGAACCCCTCACCCTTCCGCCTTCCGAATTCCATTTATGTCGACAGCTTGGAAAAATCGGCAAACGTGTCGAAGAGCCCGGCGACCAGCGCCAGCAGAGACAGCCGGTTCTGGCGCACCGGCGCGTCTTCCGCCATGACCATCACGTCATCGAAAAACGCATCCACCGACGGCCGCAGCGTCGCCACCCGCGCGAGCGCCTCGGCGTAACGGCCGCGGGCCAGGTCGTCCTGCACCTGGCCGTGCACCGAGCGGTAAGCCGCCAGCAATCCGGATTCCGACGGATGCGTCAGCAGGCCCTCCTCAACCGTTCCCGCGGAGAATCCCTCCGCCCGCCGGATGATGTTGACCACGCGCTTGAAGGAAACCGCGATCGGTTCGAAGTCGGGCTTGTCCTTGAGCTGCTGCAGCGCCTGCGCGCGCTGCCACAGGGCCGGCACGCTGCCCACCCCGGCCCCCAGCACGGCGGCGACGGTGTCCTTGGCAAACCCTTCCTCCACCAGAATGGAGGCCAGCCGGCCATCGATGAACCCCATGACCTTTTCGGCCGTATCCGCCGGCGCCGCGCCCGACCCGTCGAAGAGCCCCAGGCTGTGGCGCACCACGGCGGCCAGGGCGAAGCGGAAATCGCGCTGGCGCATGATCTGGACGACGCCGATGCCCTGGCGCCGCAGGGCATAGGGGTCCGCCGCGCCCGTGGGGATCAGCCCGGCCTGGAAGCAGCCGCAGATCGTGTCCAGCTTGTCGGCGATGGCCAGCACGGCGCCCGCCGGGGTTTCGGGCAGCGCACCGCCGGAAGCCGTCGGCCGGTAGTGCTCCTCGATGGCGGTCGCCACCGCAGCGGGCTCCCCCTGGACGCCGGCGTACACCCGGCCCATGACTCCCTGCAGCTTCGGGAACTCGCCCACCACCTGGCTCACCAGATCGGCCTTGCACAGCCAGGCCGCACGCTCCACCTGGCTGCAGAAATCCGCATCCCCGCCGGACTGCTCGGCGACGTACCGTGCCAGGGCCTGCACGCGGCGCACCTTGTCGTAGACCGATCCGAGCTGGGCCTGGAAGAGCACGTTTTTCAATTTCTCCACCTGGCGGTCCAGGGGCACGGCCCGGTCGCTGCGGTAGAAGAATTTGGCATCCTCCAAGCGCGCCCGCAGCACGCGTTCATGGCCCCGGACCACGACGGCCATGTCTTTCACCGGCGTGTTGTTGACGGCGATGAACCGCGGCAGCAGGGCGCCGGCCGCATCGGTCACCGCAAAATATTTCTGGTGCTCGCGCATGGCGGTGATGAGCACTTCGGCCGGCAGCTCCAGGAATTCATCGGAGAAGCGGCCGACCGCCACCGCCGGGTACTCCACCAAATAGGTGTTGATGTCGAGCAGCCCGGCATCGGGCAGCACGCGCCCGCCCGCGGCGACCGCGGCCTGGGCCGCTGCGTCGGCGATCCATTTCCGTCGCTCCGCCGCATCCACCACCACGAAGGCCGGCCGCAGGGCCTCCGCGTAAACCGAAGGCTCGCTGATCCGGATCTTTTTCGGGTGCATAAACCGGTGCCCCAGGCAGGTGCGCCCGCTGCGCACGTTGCCCACGTCAAAGGGGATGACGCCGGTGCCGAAGAGCGCCAGGATCGAAACGATGGGCCGTGCGAAGGAAATCGAAAGATCGGCCCAGCGCATGCTTTTCGGAAACGGGGTCACCAGAATCGCTTCGGGCAGAAGGGTTTTCAAAACCGCCGAGGTGGCGATGCCGGTGGCGGTGACGACGGCGTTGAGGTACTCGCCCTTGGGAGTCGCAACCACGGTCAGTTTGTCGACCGGCACCCCGACCTTTTCCGCGAATTTGACGGCGGCGATCGTCGGGCGGCCCTCCGCGTCGTAAGCCGCCTTGCGGGGCGGCCCGAGAACCTCGCTCCGCTGGGACGTCTGCCGCAACGCCACCCCATCGACCATCACCGCCAACCGCCGGGGCGTGCCGAACGTCCGAACGGCGCCGTGCGCAATACGGGCCTCATCGAGCTTTTGCGCCAATGTCGACGCCAGGGCGGCCAGGGCCGGCTCGATGTAGCCGGCTGGAATTTCTTCGGTTCCGATTTCAAGCA